>CAZPZL010000373.1:0-1221 GCA_964590925.1 uncultured Granulicella sp. | reverse complement strand
GAATACAATTGATGCAGGAATAGGTCCAGAAATCGACGAGAACGACCTTTCCGCGCAAACTGGACGGTGTCAAGGGCTCTGAGTTGAGCCACTCGGCCGCCCCGCCAAGAGAGGGCATCTCGCCTTCCACTGGTAAACGAGACGTTGCGCCAGATTGTGCTTTCGCACAGCCGATGAATCCTAGTTGAGCGGCACCAACGATCATGGCAGCAGTGCCAAGAAAATCGCGGCGAGTGTAGTTGATTGTTCCGAACGTAGTCATCTATTTACGCTTTCTGTCATTGCCTATTTCGCTCGACGATACGAACAACTTCATGAACGTTCCCTTGAAGACGGCTGTAACGGTGACACTGAGCAGGATGTTGATCATCGCGAGGAGATCTCCGAGTAGCGATTTGAACTCGTGTACGACGCAAATACGGATTCGCTCGTCGGGGTAGCTATGGTCGATAGCGGGAGGGCGGTTTTATCCATCTCTTCCGACGGCCTCACGATGGCGAGTCGCACGGATCGCAAACAGTGTGGACAATCGCTCTCTTGCTCAACGAACGCTTCATCACGAGGAGAATGAGAAAACGGCCTCAAGCACTCCGGGCAAGCGACAGCAATCGTGGAGAGATCGCGCTGATGGATTGGAAGTCCTGGTATCCAGATTGGTGCGGCCGCACGCGTGGATTGGAGCACCGCTTTATCTTCGATCGCGGTCAGAATCTCGAATAATCCGGCGATGCTGCAGGAGCCTTTGGCATAAAACCCATCAGCCGCGACTCCTGCCGGAACGCTTCCGCCTGAATACGCACCGCTCATCGCGATGACGGCAACTGTTGTAAAGCGGCGGCGCACCACCGATAGAAGTTCAAATCCCGACATGCCAGGCATGTACAGGTCTGAGAGAAGAACGTTAGGCACTCGCTCCCGTATTACTGCCAGGGCCGCGAACCCGTCGGATGCCGTTCGGACGGTATAACCGTGCGCCTTGAATATCTCCGAGAGAACACCGAGGAGTGTCGGATTGTCGTCAACCACGATAATGTCGTTCATTTCATTCAGCACTGGATCTCCTCCTATCACTGCGTTAGCTTCTGAATCGAGAAGCACTCTCTCGCAAGTTGGCTGGCGGCGGCAAACGTGATAACCCGCCAGTTCGGATATCCGCCGACTAAGGGTGCTTCCATGCTCTCGGCAAATGCGATCCAGTGATCTGCTGCGCGAACTGCCTCC
>CAZPZL010000372.1:0-3145 GCA_964590925.1 uncultured Granulicella sp. | reverse complement strand
ATGGCAACGTGGTGGGCGAGTTCTGCGGAAACGCCGGGTCCATGCAGCTCTTTCATGTCGGCAAATACATCAGCGTGCCGATCTGCGCGGCCATCGTCTGGCTGCTGGTGGTGAAGGGCGACTACAAGAGCGTGGAGAAGGTTTTCCTTACGGCCAGCGTTCTCTACCTTGCATACATTGCTGCGGGCGTGGTGAGCCATCCCGACTGGCACGAGGCGCTGAAGGCGACCATCGCGCTACCTCCGCGCTCGACATGGAAGGACATGGACTATGTCATGATGATCGTCGCCGTAATTGGGACAACGATTGCCCCGTGGATGCAGTTCTACCTACAGTCGTCCGTGGTGGACAAGGGAATCACGGTCAAGCAGTACAAGGCCTCGCGTCTGGACGTAATTGTGGGCTGCTTGTTGACCGATATCGTGGCGTGGTTCATCATCGTGGCCTGTGCGGCGACACTGTACGCACATGGGATGCGCAACATTCAAGAGGCGTCCGATGCGGCGGGTGCGATGAAACCGCTGGCAGGAGACTTCGCCTTCATTCTGTTCGCAGCCGGGCTGTTCAACGCATCCATCTTTTCCGCGTCGATTCTGCCGCTATCAACTGCCTACACAGTATGCGAAGGGATGGGCTTCGAGAGTGGGCTGGACAAGAGCCTGAAGGAGGCTCCATTCTTCTACTGGTTCTATACTGCGCTGATCGCGCTGGGCGCGGGCATTGTGTTGTGGCCAAACTTCCCCTTGATGAGGATGATCGTCTGGTCGCAGGTCTTCAATGGCATACTGCTGCCGGTAATTATGATCTTTATGTTGAAGCTGATCAACAAGAGAGAATTGATGGGCAAGCACACCAATTCGACGTGGTTCAACTGGCTGGCTTGGATTACAGCGGCGATTGTGATCGTGCTTTCGCTAGTGATGATGTGGAGTTCGGTATGGAGTCAAGTTCACGATATTTGGAAACATTGGAAACAAATGCACGGCGGGTAGAAATCCTTCAGGAGAGAAGATGAGCAAGTTGGAGTTGGAGGCACGGCGTACGGCGATTATCATCATCGACCTGCAAAACGGAATAGTGCAATCGCAGGGCGCGCCGCACTCGACGGCGGATGTAATCGCCAATACTACGCGTCTGCTAGAGTCTGCGCGCGACGCTGGAGCGCAGCCCGTACTGGTGCATGTGGGTGGAGCGCCGGACGGCGCGGATCGCGTCCGCACGGCGGTTGATCTCCCGATGCGGATCGCAGGACCGCTCGCTACAGATTGGAGCGAGTTCATCCCTGAACTGAATCACCAGCCCGGCGACATCGAGATTCTCAAGCGGCAGTGGGGGGCGTTCTACGGCACTGATCTTGACCTGCAACTGCGGCGGCGCGGGCTGACGACGATCATACTTTGCGGCGTCGCCACCGAATTTGGCGTGGAAAGCACTGCGCGCGACGCATATGAGCTTGGCTATCAGCTCGTATTCGCCGAGGATGCCATGACGGCACGCAGCACTGAGAGTCATGCCAACTCCATCGAGCGAATCTTTCCCCGTCTGGGACGTGTACGCTCAACTGCGGAGATTATGGCTGCGCTCAAGCGCGTCGCCTCTTAGAGCAGCTTGCCGTCGGCCAGGTCGCGGATCAGCGTGTGATCGGCGGCGAGGAAATCCAGCGCGAGCAGCTCGTCGAGCGGAGTCCACTGCATAGTGTTAAAGATGCGATTTTCCAGTTCGCCCTCAAAGCTCTCGACGACAAAAAATTGCAGATCTATGGTGCCGCCATTGCGATAGCGGTGGCGAAGTTGCGCGACGCGACGACCGATGGTGGCGACGATGCCAAGTTCCTCGTCCAGCTCGCGGGCAAGAGCCTGTTCTGCGGTCTCGCCGGGTTCGATCTTGCCCCCAGGAAACTCCCACTTGAGACTCATCGGCTGATCTGGCCGGCGCTGGCAGACGAGGACTTCAGTGCGCCTGCTGTCTTCGCCTGATATCGTGCGAAGGATCAGCGCCGCGACCACCAGCCGGATAGGCCTGCCGCTTGCGTTGCCGTGTCCGTCCAGTTTGCGAATGCGATCTTTCACGCGGGGGGCCGTCTCTCCATTGTTACGATCAGTCGATCTGCTGACATCCCTAGCTTAGTCGCAATGACGGACTCGGTCCAATGCGCGGAAGTTTGCAGCAATCAGGCGATCTGACTGAATTTGGTGCGGACGTTCTCGAAGTCGGCTCGGCCCAGCCCTCGCTTCTCTGCCATGCGCAGGTAGGGCAGTGCGGCGGCGTCAAGGTTCCAATATGCCTTAGCAACGTAGGCGTCCAGCGCCACCGGATCGGTTCCTGCGACCAGTGTCTTGTGCAAGGCCACGTCTTCCAGGTTTCCACCAGTGGGGCCGTTTCGTAGCAGCACACGGTAGCAGTCGATCAAGGTGACGGTGGGCAGCATGAACGCGGCCAGATCGACGAGACTCTGGTGAATCTGCTGGTGCAGACGGTTTCGCTCGCCGCCCAGAATGCCGTACCAGTTCTTAAAACCGAGTGTCGCGCCGGTCAATCCGTGGTGCTTGGCGATGGGCAGGTTGATGATCTTGTCCGCGCCGAGGAATGACTCAAAGACCGGCCAGCTCTGCAATATCTCGCCACCGAGGTTGACCTCGCGGAAACGCGCCGGATCGGGCAGGATGACCTCGGCACGTTCGAAACGCGCTGCCTCGGCGATGCCGGAGCGATGGAAGCAGCGCTCGGCATCGTTGCAACTGACGTCGGTGACGATGACGCGCTTGGCTCCGGCCTGCCAGCACTGTTTGACAACCTCGGCGACCACGTTAGGATTGGTGTTGGCGGCCTGCTCCGGCGTGCGATCCCAGGCGATATTGGGCTTCAGCACGACGACATCATTACGCGCGATGAAGCGACTGATGCCACCGAGATCATTGAAGGCTCGCTGCACCAAGGCGCGCGGGTCTGTTGCACCCTGTACGACGACCATCTCTGGCAGCGCGGCGTTGGCCTCGACGGTGTGATCGCGGCGAACATTTGCGGCGGTAGTCGAGGAGGGCGGCGCGCTGTGTTTGGCCAGCCAGACCGCCGCCGCCGCCGCGCCGGCACTGGCCGCCGTCACACGCAGCAACTGCAGCATCGCCTCGCGCCGCGTCATGCCATC
>CAZPZL010000371.1:1833-3183 GCA_964590925.1 uncultured Granulicella sp. | reverse complement strand
TTTGCCGGTTGGTTTGACGCACACTGAGGTGAACGCCGATGTCCAGTGCAGCTGGCGGACCAGCCGTACCTCAATCGGCCGCTGAGGATTCTGCGATTGGCGCTTCGGCCGGGCGCAAGGCGTCGCTGCGCTTGCTGCCTGTGATCGGTGTGGGCTATGGGCTGGCCTACATGGACCGTATCAACATCAGCTTTGCCTCGCTGCAGATGAACAAGGACCTGCACTTCAGCGCGTCAGTGTATGGATTTGGCGCGGGACTGTTCTTCATCGGTTATGCGCTGTGCGAGGTACCGTCGAACCTGCTGATGCTGAAGTTTGGCGCACGGGGCTGGCTTACCAGGATCATGCTGACGTGGGGGTTGCTGGCCGCGGCGATGATGTTTGTGCGAACGCCGATCGAGTTCAACGCGCTGCGTTTTCTGCTGGGTATGGCGGAGGCGGGATTCTTTCCCGGCGTGGTTTATTACCTGACGCTGTGGTTCCCGGCGCGGATGCGAGCGCGGGCGGTGAGCCGGTTCTACGTCGCATTGCCGCTGAGTTCGGTGCTGATGGGCGTGGTGGCGGGATGGCTGATGGGGTTGAACGGAAAACTCGGCCTGACTGGTTGGCAGTGGTTGTTTTTGCTGGAGGGATTGCCGGCGGCAGGGTTCAGCCTCGTGATCTGGAAGATGCTGCCGGACGGTCCCGCAAAGGCGTCGTGGCTGACGGCGGAAGAAAAGTCGTGGTTACAGCGGCAACTGAATGCCGATGGCGAAAAAGCGCACCTGGGACATGGCGCGGGGGTGATGCAGGCGCTGTTGTCGCCGCACGTCTGGATGATTGGAGCGTACTTCTTCTTCCTGCTTACGACGAGTTACGCCTACAACTTTTCAGCACCGGCGATTCTGCAAGGGCTGACGGGCTGGAGCGTGACGCATGTCGGGTACCTGGTAGCGTGCTTTGGCGCGTTGGGCGCGGCAGGAATGCTGCTGAACGGCGCGCACTCCGATCGCACTCGCGAGCGGAGGCTTCATTGCATCGTTCCCTGCGTGGCGATCGCGAGCGGCTATTTGATCGCCAGTTATGCGAAGGAGCCGTGGATTGTGGTGGCCGCGCTGGCGACGAGCTTTACTGCATTCATGGCAATGCAGGGACCATCCCTTGCGGTTCCGACGGAATTTCTGGCGGGGCGCGCTGCAGCGACGGGGATTGCGGCGATGAATACGATCACGATGTTCTCGGGATTTCTTGGGCCGTACTGGATGGGCGTGATGAAGGACTACACGGGGAGCTACACCGCTGGATTACGTGGGCTGGTGCTGCCGAGCCTGCTTGCGGCTGCTACGATGTACGCGCTGACGCGCAGCTTGG
>CAZPZL010000371.1:0-1733 GCA_964590925.1 uncultured Granulicella sp. | reverse complement strand
GTGCTGCCGAGCCTGCTTGCGGCTGCTACGATGTACGCGCTGACGCGCAGCTTGGGAAGACGGCCTGTGGGAACTAGAGCGGAATTGGCGGAAGAAGCGGTGTGAGCAGCTGGGGAAGTTAGTTAAAGCTTCGTCAGGGGTTAAAATCCGCTTCTCTCACGACATTTTCGATCTGGCTCAAGCCACCCCAGCTACGAAGGTCTGTGGCCAGGTGCCCCGAGAAGCCCTGCCCTTGTTACAAAACTGATTCCTGAAACGCGCTCTAGACGGTTGCGGTGGCCGGCAGTATTTCGTCGACGTCGACCCACTGCGTGGGGTAGTTGCCGGTATAGCAGGCGGTGCAGTAGCCCACTTTTTTCTCGTCGCGAACGGAAGCGAGAAGGCCGTCGAGCGATAGATAGGCGAGCGAGTCGGCCTCGATGAATTGGCGAATCTCTTCTACCGATTTGTTGGCGGCGATGAGCTCGCGCTTGGAGGGTGTGTCGACGCCGTAGAAGCAGGGCGAGATTGTGGGCGGACAGCTGATGCGAAGATGCACTTCAGTTGCGCCGGCGCCGCGGACCATGCGCACAATTTTCCGGCTCGTCGTTCCGCGAATGATGGAGTCGTCAATGAGGATGACGCGCTTGCCTTCGAGAAGATTGTGAACGGGGTTGAGCTTGAGGCGGACGCCGAAGTCGCGAACACGTTGTTCAGGTTCGATAAATGTACGGCCGACATAGTGGTTGCGGATGAGTCCGAAGCGGAAGGGTAGCCCCGCCTCTTCAGCGTAGCCGAGCGCGGCGGTAACGCCGGAGTCGGGGACGGGGACGACGACATCGGCGGGAACAGCGGACTCGCGCGCGAGGTGCCGGCCCATCTGCTCGCGCGACTGCTGCACCCAGCGGCCAAAGATGCGGGAGTCAGGACGGGCGAAGTAGACGTGCTCGAAGACGCAACTTGATTGTGGCGCACCGGTCGCGTATTGGCGGCTGGTGACGCCATCTTCAGAGACCATGACCAGCTCGCCGGGAAGAACGTCGCGGAGATACTCGGCGCGAAGCAAATCGAAGGCGCAGGACTCGCTGGCGAAGACGATGGTGTCAGGACCCTCGGGGTTTTTGATGCGGCCCATGGAAAGCGGTCGGAATCCGCGCGGATCGCGTGCGGCGAAGATGCGATCGCGCGTCATCATAACGATGGAGAATGCGCCCTCAACCTGGGAGAGCGAGTCGGCGATGGCGTCAACCAGCGTGCCCGCACCGGAGTGGGCGATGAGCTGGACAATGATTTCGGAATCGGACGTGGTTTGAAAGTAGGCGCCGTCGCGCTCGAGGTGCGCGCGCAGGTTGCCAAGGTTGACGAGGTTGCCGTTGTGCGCGATAGCGATGAGACCCTTGGTGGAGTCGACGCGGATGGGCTGGGCGTTGAGGAGCGCGGAGTCGCCCGTCGTGGAGTAGCGAGTGTGGCCGATGGCCATGGAGCCAGGGAGCTTGGCTAGCACATCGTCTGTGAAGATTTCAGAGACGAGGCCCATGCCCTTGATGTTCGCGAGGCGCGTGCCGTCGGCGGTGGCGATGCCGGCGGACTCCTGGCCGCGGTGCTGGAGAGCGTAGAGGCCGAGATAGGCTTCGCGTGCGGCCTGGGGATGGCCGTAGATGGCGACGACGCCACATTCTTCGCGAAGCTTCGGGTCAGCGGAATCCCACGTCTCAGAAGCGAGACGTGGGGCACCCAGGATTCGTGATGGATTG
>CAZPZL010000370.1:0-3198 GCA_964590925.1 uncultured Granulicella sp. | reverse complement strand
GCCCGGAGAGAGTCGAACTCCCGACCTTTTGGTTCGTAGCCAAACGCTCTATCCAACTGAGCTACGGGCGCACATTTTTCTGCGAAGGCAATATGGCAAGCGCAACTGCAATGGCTGCCTGCGTCATGCATTGTTGCAGCCGGCAGAAATCTTTGCAGAACATACCAAGGATAAAGGATTGCGGGCGAGAGAGCAACTGCGACTCTTATCCAACGCTAAATGAGCCCGAAGGCGTTGGAGGGGGGCAGGCTGTAGATGAGTGATCTGCGTGCTTGGAGCGGAGAGGTTGAGTTTGGTTGAGAGCGAGGCACTGTCTTACGGAGAATATCCATAAGAGCTCAGCCTAAAGCGAAGCGACTGCGGCGAGATTGCGAACAACATACCGAAGGCTGCGATGATTTCGCGGAACACTTTCAAGGGTTACCGAACTCGCAGAAGATTGTAGCAGCCAGGCTAGAGCGGTTCCCGTAATGATGTATGCCGTAGTCGAACGACAATAAAGCAGATTCCTCCGCTTCACTACGGAATGACAAAAAATCCGGTCTACATAAATTCGGGAACCGATCTAAAACAAGCTGGGTTTGCGGGGCATCTCGATGCCAAGGTGCTCGTAGGCGAGGCGTGTGGCGACGCGTCCGCGCGGGGTGCGGTCGAGGAAGCCTATCTGGATGAGGAATGGCTCGTAGACCTCCTCCAGCGCGTCCTGCTCTTCGGCCAGCGCTGCGGCCAGTGTATTCAGACCGACCGGCCCGCCGTCGTATTTTTCGATAATGGTGCGCAGCAGGCGGCGATCCAGCTCGTCAAAGCCGTGGGCGTCGACCTCAAGGAGGCTGAGCGCGGCCTGCGCGGTTGGGCGGTCGATTCGGCCCTGCGCACGAACTTGTGCGTAGTCGCGGACGCGACGCAGGAGGCGGTTGGCGATGCGTGGTGTCCCACGCGAGCGCATGGCAATCTCGGCGGCACCGTCCTCGTCGATGGGCACGTGCATTACCTCGGCCGATCGCCGCACCACGAAGCGCAGCTCGTCGTCGGTATAAAACTCCAGCCGCAGCAAAATCCCAAAGCGTGCGCGCAACGGCGAGCTGAGCAGCCCCGGCCGCGTCGTTGCCGCGACAAAGGTGAAGGGACGAATCTCCATCACATGGGTGCGTGCCGCAGGCCCTTGTCCGATGATGATGTCTAGCTTGTAGTCCTCGAGCGCGGTGTAGAGCTTCTCCTCCAACACCGGCTGTAGTCGATGAATCTCGTCGAGAAACAGCACCTGCCGCTCGCGCAGGTTGGTCAGGATGGCGGTCAGGTCGCCCTGAATCTGCAAGGCTGGCCCGGAGGTTTGCTGGTAGCTGACCTCGAGTTCGTTGGCGATGATGGTGGCAAGCGTTGTCTTGCCGAGGCCGGGAGGGCCGAAGAGGAGGACATGGTCTAGCGCTTCACCGCGGGATTTTGCGGCTTCGAGGGCGATGGCGAGCTGCTCCTTGGCCTTGGACTGCCCGATGAACTCGGAGAGGCGCGTCGGGCGCAGCTTCAGCTCGAAGGCGCAATCGTCGTCGATGGCACCGGCCGAGACAAGGCGGTCGGCGCTCAGTCGCTCAGATTCGCCTGTTCCCATGCGGCCTGAACTGGGCGATACGGATTTTGGATGCCGCTTTCCAGGAACTTCCACGCTAAGGCGATACTATGGCGAACGCAGGCTTTGAGCAAGTTTAGAGAATGGTTCACGCAACTCGATTGCTTCACACGCTTAGAGGGTTCCCTGCTCTACAGATTGTGTTCTGGTTTGTGCGATGAGTGGGTGCGCGGCGGATGGCAGATGGCTTGCCAATTGGTGCGGAATTTTGGGTGGATTTGGGGCTAGTTTTACACCGGAACATGGTGGCGGACGAGCGGGCCGGATGGGGTTGCGGCGTGCTATAATCAAAGGGTAAACAGAAGGGAAACTTCTGCTGAAAACACTGATCTGATGCGCTTTTTGTGAACTCTGCGGCGCTGGGATTTGAGTTCTTCAGCAAGTCTTTTGTAGAGACTTTGGACGCGGTCTTTGGGCCCGGCCCAAGACGTGATCGGGGCCAGTCTTCGGCTTCGAACCGAGTTTCAATATTTGCGACGGAGATAGCGTCGCATGGAGTGTGAATGGCATCGACGGTAATCAGCCCTGAGCCCACTGCGCTCGAACCTAAACAGGACGCAGCCGCGTCAACCGCTGCACTGTCAACCATCGACGTCGGTGGATATTCGGCCGAAAACATCACGGTGCTGGAGGGGCTGGCGGCGGTGCGCCTGCGTCCGGCGATGTATATCGGATCGACCGGCGAGATGGGGCTACATCATCTGGTCTACGAGGTGGTGGACAACTCGGTCGACGAGGCGCTGGGTGGGTACGCATCGCACATTGATGTGACGATCCACGTCGACAACTCGATTACCGTGGTCGATGATGGGCGCGGTATTCCGGTTGACGACAAGATCATCAATGGCGAGAACATGCCAGCAGTGCAGGTGGTGTTGACCATGCTGCACGCGGGCGGCAAGTTCGACGCGTCAAACTACAAGGTTTCGGGCGGGCTGCACGGCGTTGGCGTCAGCTGCGTCAACGCGCTCAGCGAGGAGTTCGACGTTGAGATATGGCGCGACGGATATGCGTGGGAGCAGGACTACAGCAAGGGAGCGCCGATCAGCAAGCTGCGGCGCATGGCTCCCAGCAAGAACAAAGGGACCAAGGTCCACTTTCTGCCGGATAAGACGATCTTCACGGTTACCGAGTACAACTACGACACTCTGGCCCAGAGGCTGCGAGAGTTGGCCTTCCTCAACAAGGGGCTAATTATTACCCTGACCGACGAGCGTACGACCGACAGCAAGACCGGTGAGAGCAAGCGGCAGGAGTTCAAGTACGCGGGCGGAATTGCGGAGTTCATCAAGCATCTGAACCGTGGCAAACAGGTTCTGCATGAGAAGCCGATCTATATGGAGGCCGAGCGCGACAATGTGGCGATGGAGATCGCGCTCCAGTACAACGATGCCTACTCGGAGACGGTCTTTACCTTCGCCAACAATATCAATACGGTCGATGGCGGAACACATCTTTCGGGCTTCAAGACGGCGCTGACGCGCACGATCAACGCGATCGGCCAGTCGCTGGGACTGTTCAAGGATGTGAAGGACAACCTGTCGGGCGACGACGTTCGCGAGGGCTTGGTCGTC
>CAZPZL010000369.1:0-3204 GCA_964590925.1 uncultured Granulicella sp. | reverse complement strand
TGATGACCGACAAGATGGGCAGCCGCATCCAGTTGGTGGGCGACGATCTGTTTGTCACCAACACCAGGCGCGTGCAGCGCGGCATTGAAGAGGGCGTGGCCAACTCCATTCTCATCAAGGTCAACCAGATTGGCACCGTCACCGAGGCTCTTGAGGCCATTGACCTGGGCCGCCGTTACGGCTACAACTCGGTCATCTCCCATCGCTCCGGCGAGACGGAAGATACCTTCATCGCCGATCTGGCTGTAGCCACCGGCGTGGGCCAGATCAAGACCGGTTCGGCCAGCCGCACCGACCGCATCGCCAAGTACAACCAGTTGCTCCGCATTGAAGAGGAACTGGGCTCCGGCGCCACGTACCTGGGCATCGAAAGCGTCAACTGCAACGACTAATTGCAGGCTGGTGTCGATTCACGCAAAGGGAAGAAGCTTCGGCTTCTTCCCTTTGTTTTTGTGCAATCCTGATTCTCCGCTCTGTCATCCTGAGCGAGCGCAGCGAGTCGAATAGCCCCCCCCCCACGAAGCTGTCATCCTGAGCGGAGTTTGGCGCGTTCTTTGCGCCAAACGAAGTCGAAGGATCTGCAGTTGCTTTTGCTCTTCAACTCGATGCGCCAAATCGATGACTGTGCATTTTTGCCAGGAAAGGGCATGACAGCTTGGATGAGGAGAGGGGAATCGCGCAATCGATAGCGATCAACATTCAGCCAAGTTGAAGCAAATGCAACTGCAGATCCTTCGACTCCCCTTCGCTACGCTCCGGGTCTCTCAGGATGACAGATTTGTGGTGAGGATGACAGCATTTGGGGAAGTGGTGACCGGTCAAATCGCTGCGAACAGGACATTTGCCGATTCCGCCACAGAATCAGGCACATCCATCCCATCCGCTCAGCCTGTGATGCAAGCCACGCGCTCTGAACCCCCGACGGTTTATCCTGAAATAGAGTCTTTTGATCTCCCCAGAGGTGCTTCTTCGTGTCCATTACCAAGCGTCCTATCGTTCTGACCATCCTCGATGGATGGGGCTACCGCGCAGAAACCGCGAACAACGCCATTGCGCTGGCCAAAAAGCCCACCTACGACAAGCTGATAAGCGAGTACCCCAACACGCTCATCCAGGCCTCAGAGCACTTTGTCGGCCTGCCCAACGGGCAGATGGGCAACAGCGAAGTGGGCCATTTGAACATCGGCGCCGGCCGCATTGTGCAGATGGACATTACCCGCATCGACGTGATGGTGGCCGAGAACACGCTCAAGGACAACCCGGAGATCATCGCCGCCTTCACGCACGCTCGTGAACAGGGCCGCGCCCTGCATCTGCTCGGACTGGTTTCAGACGGCGGCGTCCACTCCCACCAGGAGCATATCTACGCCATTCTGCGCGCCGCCAGGCAGTTCGGCCTGACCCGCGTCTTCGTCCACGCGTATCTCGACGGCCGCGACACGCCTCCCCAATCTGGCGCAGACTACGTGGCCAAGCTCGAACAGAAAATGCGCGAGTACGGCGTGGGCAAGGTTGCCTCAGTCAGCGGCCGCTATTACGCCATGGACCGCGACAAGCGCTGGGAGCGCCAGCGCAAGGCATTCGACGCCATGGTGCACGGCAAGGGCGAGTGCAACACGGCCACCAGCGCGGTAGACGCCATCCGCGCGAGCTATAACGCCGGCGTGAACGACGAGTTCGTCATCCCGACCGTCATTGTCGATGCAAACAAGCAGCCGGTGGGCCTTATCCGCAGTGAAGATGCGGTGCTCAACTTCAATTTCCGCGCCGACCGCGCCCGCCAGGTAACCCGCGTGCTCACCCGCGAAAGCGGCATCAACGCCGAGGGCGGCCGCAATCTGGACGCCTGGGAAGCGCTGGACCAGATCATTCCCCGCAGCGAGCTGCCGAAGAACCTGCACTACACCTGCATGACCCGCTACGACGAAAAGTTTGAGCTGCCCATCGTCAGCCCGCCGCAGTCCATGCAGCATCTGCTGGGCAACATGCTGGCCGACGCCAATCTGCGCAATCTGCGCACCGCGGAAACGGAAAAGTTCGCCCACGTCACATTCTTCTTCAACGGCGGGCGGGAAAA
Source organism: uncultured Granulicella sp. (assembly GCA_964590925.1). Taxonomy (GTDB): domain Bacteria; phylum Acidobacteriota; class Terriglobia; order Terriglobales; family Acidobacteriaceae; genus Edaphobacter. Next base: position 1,127 of record CAZPZL010000369.1, on the reverse strand, counting down.
GCCCTTTGGCGGCGAAGAGCGCATTCTGACTCCCTCGCCCAAGGTGGCAACCTATGACCTTCTGCCGGAGATGAGCTCGGTCAAGGTCGGGGACAACATCGAGAAAGCCATTCTCGACGCCAGCTTCGACGTGGTGATCGCCAACTTTGCCAATCCGGACATGGTGGGCCACACCGGCGTTCTGCCGGCGGCCATCAGGGCTGTCGAAGCGGTGGACCTGCAACTTACCCGCATCTACAAGGCGGTTCGCGAGCGCAACGCCATCTGGCTGGTCACCGCCGACCACGGCAACTGCGAAACCATGGTGGACCCCATCACCGGCGAGCCTCACACCGCGCACACCACCAATCCCGTGCCGTTTATCTACGTCAGCGAGGAAGCCAAGAACTTCCGCCTGCGCAACGACGGCTCTCTGCGCGACCTTTCGCCCACGATCCTCAGGATGCTCAACCTCGACCTGCCCAAGGAAATGAGCGGCCGCGACATGCGCATTCCGCTGGCGAAGTAACTCCGGCACTATGGATACGGCCCCAAAGGATTGCAAGAAAACAGCTCTGTCACACATCACCACAGAGCTGTCATCCTGAGCGGAGCAGGGCGCGTTTTTTGCGTCCTGCGCAGTCGAAGGATCTGCAGTTGCTTTTGCATAACTCCGTATCAACCCAACGCTAGCTCAAACAGAAAGGCGAAGCCATTGCGGCTTCGCCTTTTTCGTTTCCAGCGGTTGCCCCATGTCTCGATTTTGAGACATGGGAGACCGCGACTCTCAACTATTGAACCGGCCCTGTTGGATTGATATGGGCAGAGCAAAAGCAACTGCAGATCCTTCGACTTCGCTGCGCTCCGCTCAGGATGACATTTCTGTGGTGATGCAATCGTTCGAGGCCGGATCAATAACTCCAGTTGAGCATCAATCCATCGATATCTTGACGTGGGAGTCAGACGGAATCCCAGGTCTGAAAATCCAGACCTGGGGCACCCAACCTTAGTGGTAGATTTGCATTTGGGCCACCCGCCCATTCTTAAAGCCGGATCAATAGTTTGAGATGCAAGCCACTCGGCAATGTCTGCAACGCACAAGGGCCTCCCGCATGCGGGAGGCCCTGAACTTGATTGCGCGCGAGTTG
>CAZPZL010000368.1:0-3211 GCA_964590925.1 uncultured Granulicella sp. | reverse complement strand
CGCGATTTGAATGGTCTTGCTCACGATGTCAAAAGAACGCGTACTTTGAAAAGTATATCAGACAGGAAAATGGAAATGAAACACTACCGGAAATCGGGTAGTAATTGATGGAAGCCGGTCAGTCCCTGCTCCAGAGATTCCCTACCTCCAAAATGCGCTACTATAATAGCTGGTGTAGCAACCATTCACAATTTTCCGCAATGGCTAGGTCCGGCACAAGGTGATATATGCGGCGTAGTGAGACAGTGGTTATTCATCAACCGAACCTGTTACCACGTCTTAGAGTGTTTTGCAAGATTGCACAATCTACAACATGGGTGGTGCTTGACAACGTCCAATACGTCCGGCGGGAGTGGCAGAATCGGACTAGCCTCCGCTTCAGCCGATGTCCCTGGCGAACCTATTGGCTCACTGCACCAGTACAATACGCCCCTCAATCCACCCACATATCCGACATCCTGCTGCACGACCACGGAGCATTCAGATCGAAGGTAAATGCCGCGCTGACCCACTCGTATGGGAGTTCTCCCCATTATGAATGGTTATGTGCGTTTGTTGACAATTGGTTGTCTATGGATTACAAGTCACTCCTTGATCTGTCAGAGGCATCAACAACAGTTGCTCTTGAAATGTTGGAAATTTCACCCCGCGTGATCAGAGCGTCCACGATGGGAGTGCTGGAGAATGAGCGAAGCACGAGGTTGCTGGTACTTTCAACATCTTGCGCAGCTACCACATATCTGTGCGGAAGAGGTGGGCGACGCTATTTGAATCAAGAGATCTTTATACAAGCAGGAATTGGCGTTACCTACCAGGAAATGCCCGACAATCTTATTCACTTTGCCGATTACTCATTCTTGGACTATGTAGCTCATCATGGTCCAGAGGCGCTAAAGCAACTTCACCAATAGGATTCTGAGTATGATCTCAGTGTCATCATATGTACTACACACGATCGTTGCCACTTCTTGAACACTCATATGACTCTGTTGGCGTAGGGGGAGTAAAGGGAAGAAAGGGATATGCTCGCATATCGACCGTATCGAGTTGCTGAACCGATGCGTTGCCGACGAAGTGCTGTGCTACCGGTACAAATCAGGGCAGAACCCCTGGCTTAGTAGAAGCGCTTTCATCACGCCATCGCTCGTGTCAGTCGCAATCCAAAACTTAATGTAACATCCAACATCGGATCAGGATCATTCGGAAGTTAAGACTTTGGATTGCATCACTTGCTGAGCAATCCACGCAAAGGTGGTTGCCAAGCCATCGCGTAGTGGCATCTTTGGCTCCCACCCCAGCTTCTCGCGGATGAGATGGTTGTCAGATTTGCGCCCGCGTACGCCTAACGGTCCGGAGATGTGTTTGATCCGCACCCGCTTGCCTGCGATGTTCATGATAATCTCGGCAAGCTGGTTGATGGTGACCATCTCCTCGGAGCCGATATTCACCGGGCCGGAAAAATCGGACTCCATCAGCCGCCGGATGCCCTCAAGGCACTCCTCCACGAACAGGTAGGAACGCGTCTGCTTGCCGTCGCCCCAGATCTCGATCTCGCCGCCCTCGGGTGCCTCGGCGACCTTACGGCAGAGTGCCGCGGGAGACTTCTCCCTGCCGCCGGACCATGTACCCTGTGGGCCAAATACATTGTGAAGGCGGGCCACATGCACATCGATGCCGAAGTTGCGGTGATAGGCGAAGTAGAGCCGCTCGCTGAACAGCTTCTCCCAGCCGTATTCACTATCTGGTGCCGCTGGATACGCCGACTCCTCCGTGCACTTCGGATTGTCGGGGTCCATCTGGTTGTACTCCGGATAGATGCACGCCGATGAGGAGTAGAAGAATTTCTTCACCCCTGCCTTGCGGCCCTCCTCAAGCATGTGGAGGTTGATCATCGCAGAGTCGTGCATCACGGCGGCGTCGTGCTCGCCGGTAAAGATGTAGCCGGCGCCACCCATGTCGGCTGCAAGCTGGTAGACCTGCTCTATGCCGTCGACTGCGGCGCACGTGTTATTCACGTCGGTCAGGTCTCCCAGCAGGAACTCATCTGCCGCGCTCTCGGCATACTCATGCTCCTTGATGTCCGCGCCCCGGACCCAGAAGCCCTCCGACTTGAGCCGCCTCACCAGGTGGCCACCAATAAAGCCGCCTGCACCTGCGACCAGAACTCTCTTTGTGGGCATCGCCTGTATCCCGCCTTTCAAACTTGCAGATTCTATCAATATTATGATGCCGCTGCCTTCAGAGAAATCCAAAATGATCCCATTAAAGTACTGTCGATCCTCGCGCCAGAGAAGAATAGTTCATGGGGCGCTGCGGGACCGGAGTCGAGTGCGGATGCCGCGCGTTGAAGTCGCCGGCACGGATCAGTGTTAATGATTGATAATAGATACGCAGGAATGGAGAGAACGGATGTCGTTGAATTCACCTGTCTTGGTGACCGGGGGCGCAGGATTTATCGGCTCCAATTTCGTCTTGCATTGGCTGCGTGAGCAACGGACGCCGGTAACGGTTTTGGACAAGCTGACGTACGCCGGAAATTTAGAGAATCTGGCTTTGGTGCAGAAGGGCAGCCGCTACCGCTTTGTTTACGGCGACATAGTGGATGGCGCTTTAGTCCGCCGCCTGCTGGAGGAAGTACGCCCCGGGGCGATCGTGCATTTTGCCGCGGAGAGCCACGTAGACCGATCCATTCTTGGCCCCGCAGAGTTCATTCGCACCAACATCGAGGGGACCTTCCAGTTGCTGGAGGCTGTGCGCGGATACTGGATGGAACTGTCCGAAGAGCAGCGAAGTGAATTTCGCTTTCTGCATGTCTCCACCGATGAGGTGTATGGCAGTCTTACCCCGACGGACCCTGCCTTTACCGAGGAGACGGCCTATGCGCCGAATAGCCCTTACTCGGCCTCCAAGGCTGCCTCCGATCATCTGGTGCGTGCCTACCACCACACCTACGGCCTTCCTGTGCTGACAACAAACTGTTCCAACAACTACGGTCCGCGCCAGTTTCCCGAGAAGCTGATTCCGCTGGTGGTGCAGAATGCCCTCAAGGGGTTGCCGCTGCCGGTGTACGGCGACGGCCAGAACGTGCGCGACTGGCTCTATGTGGAGGACCACTGCGAGGGCATCCGTGCCGTGCTGGATCGGGGCGTTCCGGGGCAGACGTACAACATCGGCGGAAGGCAGGAGATGTCCAATCTTGAAGTAGTGAACC
>CAZPZL010000367.1:0-3214 GCA_964590925.1 uncultured Granulicella sp. | reverse complement strand
GGCCCTTGCCCAGCTCGACCCACTCATAGCCACTTTTGTTATCCGCCTTAATCACGTCCTTGAAGTGCATGAAGAGGATTCTGCGGCCGTATTTACGAATTGCCGCCGCGGGGTCGCCGCCGCCCTGGAGGTAGTGGGCAACGTCGAGTTCAAGGAACAGGTACTTTGGATCGGATGCCTCCATGATGGCGTCGACAGCTTCGGGCGGCTGGCCAACTGTGTTCATGTGATTGTGGAAGCCGAGCTTGATGCCGTAGTCGGCGATGCGTTTGCCGATCTCGGTGAAGAGTTCGCCTTGCAGCTTATAGTCCGCGAAGGTAAATGTCTGGGTGGGCGTTGCGCCTGAAGCAACGAGTTGCAGATACTGGCCGCCCGCCTCGTGGACATACTGCGCGTGCTTCGTGTGGGTTTCGAGCTGCGACTTGCGCACAGCTGGATCGATCGAGGCCGAGCCACTGGAAAGGGCAACGAAGGTGAGCTTGTGCTTGGCGAGCAGATCGCGGAGAGCGTGCGGATCGGGATACTGGTCCAATGTGGGGGCGCGCAACTGGATGCCGGCGAAGCCGTCGGCTGAGATATCGTTGATGGCCTGCTCTGCGTTGTCGCTCCAGGTGATAGCGGAGCAACCTGCGCGAACGAATGGGTCGCCCTTGTGCACTGGCACGTCAAAAGCGGCCAGATTCATAGGCGGATAGAGTGGGCCGGCGAGGCTGGCGCGAGCAGAGCGAGGCACTGCTGCCAGCGCACCCGCGGCTCCAAGGCCGGCGATAAATTCCCGGCGCGATGATGACATAGATTCTTCCTCCTCTTATTCGGTGCGCACCTTTCAATGCGTCTTGGCAAGGTGTTCCCGTTGCGCCAGCGATTATAGACCTTTCGGCGTAGGTTTCCCCTGGTCCGAATACGTTCTCGGAGGCTGGGAACCGCCTATTTGTGCTGGTACTCCCTGGTTTGGCCTGTGCGCGAGTTGGTGACCGAGAAGCTCCCTGTGGGCGAGGCGACCACTTTGAAGTATGCGCCATCTGCCGCGCTGCCTTTGGGATTCGCGATAAGGGCCTCGGGGCTGTTGTGTTCGGCGTCTGAGCCCTCGGCGGTGTGAACCATATAGAGGTCCTCCATGCCGGGGCTGTCATGGACAGTCTGCCAGGCTTCGGGTGAACCGGCTTTGTGCGTGCCGTTGTTCATGATAGCTACGCGCGGATGAATGGCGTCGACAAGGGCGCGGGAGTTGGAGAGGTTCATGCCGTGATGGTTGACCAGATAGAGGTCAATCGGAGGGATAGGGTTGTTTGGGCAGGCTAAAGCGACCTCTTTGGCGCCCGTCAGGTCGCCTAAATCAAGGAATCTGAACTTGCCAAAGGTGACGAGTATGCCCCCCGACCGGGCATTTTCGCTGGGGTCGGCGGGCCATGAGGGCTCGGTAGCACAGTAAGAATTGGGTTCAGGCTTGACGCCAGGAACCGATGAGATGTGCTCGCCATCGGCGGCGAGGACGACGACGCTGAGGCCGGAAATCTGGATCGTGTCGCCGGGATGGACAATCCGGCGAGGCGTTCCATCAATTGCCTTGAGATACGCTGCGAAATCGTGGCGCGTTATATCCGAATCCTCGCGGTTGGGGCCGTGGTCGAGGAACTCACCGACTGGAATCCGCTTGACGAGTTCTGGAACGCCGCCTACGTGGTCGGTGTGGAAGTGAGTAATAAAGATGTGATCGATGCGTGTGATACCGGCATCTTTCATCGCCGCCTGGATGCGAACGGCATCGCGTCCGTCATGATTGGGCCAGCCGGTATCGACGAGCAGCGAGGCGCCGGAGGGTGAGACGAGTAGCGTGGACTGGCCGCCTTCGACGTCGATGGAGTAGATGACGAGATGCCTTGGCGGCTTGGCTTGTGCGGAGGCGGGCTGCGGCGCAGAGAAGTAGAGAAGCGAAAGCACCAGGAGGGCGAGGATCGGAACTGTGAAGTGGCGCGACGAAGGCTGGGGACGGACTGAAGATTGCAGACGAGGTTGAGCGGCGATTCGCATTTGTGGAAAATTGTACGCGATTGCACAGTCGGCTGGAAACCTTCCAGGATGGTGTGGTCGGGTGGTCCTTGACTGGTTTTGGCGGCGCCGAGATCTGAGCACTTGGCGCTCAGATCTCCATATACCACTTCTGCTGTCGTGCTGCTGGTAGAATGGAAAGTGCCGCGCTGTGCGGTGATTTGTCGTGTTTTTGTCCCCAACCTGACGGCGCGAGCAGCCGAACCCAAGATAAGGAAAACCGTACCTGTGACCCAGACGATACGCAATATCGCCATCATTGCCCATGTTGACCACGGCAAGACAACCCTCGTAGACGCCATGCTGAGGCAGTCCGGCACCTTTCGCGCCAACGAGCAGGTGGCAGAACGAGTAATGGACTCGAACGAACTGGAGCGGGAGCGGGGCATTACCATCCTGGCCAAAAACACGGCAATTGTTTTTGAAGGCGGGAAGATCAACATTGTGGACACGCCAGGGCACGCCGATTTTGGCGGCGAGGTGGAGCGCGCACTGAAGATGGTGGACGGCGTGATGCTGCTTGTGGATGCAGCCGAGGGGCCGCTCCCTCAGACCCGTTACGTGTTGGCGAAAGCACTTGAAGCCAAGCTGCTGCCCATCGTGGTGATCAACAAGATCGACCGGCCCGATGCGCGGCCTCAGGAAGTGTTGAACGAGATTTACGATTTATTCATCGATCTCGACGCGGATGAGAGCCAACTGGATTTTCCCGTGTTATACGCTGTGGCCAAGGCGGGCACTGCGACGCTCGATCCGGCCAAGCCGGGAGTGAATTTGCAGCCGTTATTCGAGACGATTGTTTCCACCATTCCCCCCGCAACCGGCGACGCGGACGCCACTTTGCAGATCCTGGTCACGAATCTCGATTACTCGGATTACTTTGGTCGCATCGCTATCTGCCGTGTCTTTCAAGGGACGTTGCACGCCGGCGACGATGTGACCATCTCGAAGCGTGACGGTAGTTTGATGAAGACGCGCATCACAAAGCTGTTTACGTTCTCTGGCCTGAAGCGGATCGAAACGACCGAGACTACGATGGGGGACATTGTGGCAGTGGCCGGAGTTGAAGGCATCACCATCGGCGAGACCATCACCAGCGTCGAGAACCCTTCGCCGCTGCCGCTGATCGTGATCGACGAGCCGACCATCGCGATTCAGTTCAGCG
>CAZPZL010000366.1:0-3217 GCA_964590925.1 uncultured Granulicella sp. | reverse complement strand
CCGTGGACAGATGACGATCGTTTTTGGGTGCCTAGAGCGGGCCTACCGGGACAGTAGAACTCTCGATGAGTTAGTGCAAGAATGCGAGAGGTTGGGATACAAGGAGACGTTTAGGAATAAGAATACCGATATCCGCGAATCGATTCTGCATCAGTTGAACCTTATTGGATCCGTCGAGCGAGCTTAGAGACTCCTATTTTGCCAACTATATTATTACCCTTGCAAAAAGTGATAGGGGGAGGAGATTCATGATGAAGTTCCAGGGGAGCCCGCTGAAGGCGACGACGCATGTCAATCAGAACGAGGGGTTGATCTTCGAGAGATCGTCGCCGGGGAAGAAGGCGTATCGGCTGGCGGAGCTGGATGTGCCTGCGGTCGATGCCGCGTCTTTGCTGAGCGAGAGTCTGCGCACGGATCTGGGCGTGATGCCGGAGGTGAGCGAGATCGAGATCATCCGCCACTTCACGCGGCTCTCTACATGGAACTATGCGATCGACCTGGGCATGTATCCGCTCGGCTCCTGCACCATGAAGTACAACCCGCGCGTGAACGAGGCGGTCGCCGCGTTGGAGGGAATTGCCAATGCGCATCCCTATCTGCCGGAGTCGCTCTCGCAAGGCTCGCTGGGCATCATGAAGCTCTTGCAGGACTGCCTCATCGAGATCACCGGCATGGACGCAATCACGTTGCAGCCCGCGGCGGGAGCGCATGGCGAATTCACCGGCATCCTGCTGGTCCGGGCGTACCACGAAAGCCGGGGCAATGCGCGCAAGAAGATTGTGATTCCTGATTCCGCCCACGGCACCAATCCCGCGACGGCTGCGGTCTGCGGCTATCAGGTGGCCAATCTGAAGTCGAACGCCAAGGGAATGGTCGATCTCGCCGAGCTGGAGCGCATGGTCGACGAGGACGTCGCCGCGCTGATGCTGACCAACCCATCGACCATCGGCGTCTTCGAGAGCACGCCAAGGGAGCGCTGCTCTACATGGACGGGGCCAACATGAACGCGCTGGTGGGCAAGACGCGCCCCGGCGACTTCGGCGTCGACGTGATGCATCTGAATCTGCACAAGACGTTTTCCACGCCGCACGGCGGCGGTGGGCCGGGATCGGGTCCAGTGGCCTGCAAAAGGATTCTGGAGCCGTTTCTGCCCGTGCCTGTTGTCGTCACGCGCGAGGATGGATCGCTGGGGCTGTGCCACGGCAGACCGCAATCCGTGGGTCGGGTGCGTGCCTTCTATGGCAACTTCGGCATGTTCGTCCGCGCGCTGGCTTACATTCTGGCCAACGGGCCGGACGGCCTGCGCCAGACGACTGAGGACGCGGTGCTCAATGCCAACTACATTCGCGCCAGGCTGGCAGGCACATTCGATCTTCCCTTCACCACGCCGACCCTGCACGAGGTGGTCTTCAGTGACCGTCTGCAAGCGGCCAATGGCGTCAAAACCGGCGATATGGGCAAGCGGCTGATCGACTACGGATTCCACGCCTACACTGTCAGCTTTCCCATGATCGTGCACGGCGCAATGATGATCGAACCGACCGAGAGCGAGAGCCGCGAGGAGCTGGACCTGCTCGTAGATGCACTACAACAGATCGCGCGCGAGGCCGCAGAGAATCCCGAACTGGTACAGACCGCGCCGCACACCACGCGCGTCCGCCGCATGGATGAGACCGCCGCCGCGCGCAAACCAGTGTTGCGCTGGAAGCCCACCAAGTAAGGCAGTTTGGAAATGATTTAGACCATCTTGAAGCGAGCAAAAGCAGATTCCTCCGCTTCGCTGCGGAATGACAAATTGAGGTTTGCTCTATCCAATTTTAAAACTGCTCCACTCCTAAAGCTGCTCTACGCACCACCGCCGCGCAGCTCTTTGGTTTTGAGCACGATGAAGTATTCGTAGATGGACTGCAGCGTGGCGTAGGCGATGCCGGCTGCGCCATCGAGGATCGCGCGGCGCACCAAGATCATGTAGAGCCACTTGATGATCGGGCGGCCGGGTAGGCGGTAGAAGAGCGCCTTCTGGTGCAGGCGTCGGGTGTGGAAGTCGGGGTCGAAGAGAGCCGCGCGCAGGCAGGGATTTTGCAATCCCTGCTGATGGACGATCAGCTCCGCCTCCATCGTCGAGTAACGATTGTGCTTCTCGATCCAGTGCGCGATGCCTTTGGAAAACGGGAAGTGATCGAGCGGATGAATCAGCTCGGCGACGGGACCGTCGACCTCGATAACCTCGTTGATGGCGCGCGTGTAATGCGCCCGTTGCGGTCTCACCAGCCGTATGTAAAACGGCGAGATCTGCGCATGCTTCAGCCAAGTACCAAAGAGAAAGTCGCGCCGTCGCAAGCGAAAGCCCACTGTGTTTGATGGAGCCTCGCGGATAACGCGCTGCATCTCCGCAGCAAGCTCCGCCGTAGGCCGCTCGTCAGCGTCCAGCAGCAGAACCCACGGATGTTTGAACGGAAGAGCTAGCGCGGCGTTGCGTTGCGCAGCGTAGTTGTCGAACGCACGACTGTGGACCTCGGCCCCGGCGGCGCGAGCAATCTCGACGGTCCGGTCGGTCGAGAGCGAGTCAAGGACGTGCACATCATCCGACCAAGCAACAGAGGCCAACGCCCCGGGGAGATTACACTCTTCGTCTTTGGTCAAAATGAGGATAGAGATCATTGCGGAGTTCATCTGCACCATAGTACAGCGCGGCGACGAATTCAGCACTTGCATCAGTGCAGCGTTGGAGGTGTAATTAGCGGGACGGACTCCGCCTGAGGTTTTTGCAATGCTCTGCGTGTTTACGGCAAAAGATTAAATATTGAGACGGCTTAGGAACCGTACTCTCGATATTGGGCATTTAGGCCAAACAAGAAATCGGCAAACCATCAAAGGAGGCAGATTCGATGATTGGTAAACTCTGTAGCACTTCCCTGCTGGCCATTGCACCGCTCCTCTTAATTGCAAGCGGGAGCGCGCAGACTACACCAACCACGCAGTCCGCGTCGGTCATGATGATTTCGATTGACGGGATGAAGCCGGAGGCAGTCACCGCAGCTGACGCGCACGGGTTGCGCATTCCCTATCTGCGTAGCCTGATGCGCGACGGGACTTATGCCGAGGGCGTGACCGGCGTCTGGCCGACGGTCACTTATCCCAGCCACACGACGCTGCTGACGGGCGTCTGGCCCGCCGAGCACGGCATCTACCCCAACAGGCTCTTCGATCCTGAGCG
>CAZPZL010000365.1:0-3230 GCA_964590925.1 uncultured Granulicella sp. | reverse complement strand
TTGAAGGCGATCCGGTGGATATGGTGGACGGGGAGAAGAGCGTCCAGATCGCCACCGGCTCGCTCGCCAACGCGCGCTTTTGGAGCACCCTCGATCCCTATCTCTACGATGTCTACTCCACCCTCAAGGTCGATGGAAAGGTCGTCGATGTCAACCGCATCGAGACCGGATTCCGCAAGGCAGAGTTCAAGGGCGGCGCGGGCACCGGCGGCGTCTACATCAACGACAAGTTTGTCTACCTGAATGGCTTTGCCCAACGCTCGGCAGATGAGTGGGCCGGCGTCGGCGCGGGCTACCCGGACTGGATGCACGACTACACCGCCAAACTCATCCGAGAATGTCACGGCAACTACATGCGCTGGATGCATGTCTCGCCGCAGAAGGTCGATGCCGACAGTTACACCCGATACGGAATCCTACAGATCTGTCCGGCAGGCGACAAGGAGCGCGACGCCGTAGGGCGCCAGTGGGATCAGCGCGTCGAGGTAATGCATGCGTCGATCATCTACTTCCGCAACAACCCGGGAATCCTGCTGTGGGAGGCCGGAAACACGGTCGTCTCGCCCGAGCACATGCAGCAGATGGTGGACCTGCGTAAGCAGCTCGACCCTGATGGCGGACGCGTGATGGGAACGCGCGGCGATGGCAACGACAAAGCCAACGCGCTGATTACGCCCATCGCAGAGTACTACGGCGTCATGATCGGGCAGGATCCGAAGGTCGACGCGCTCACCGGTCCGACCGATATGTTCCGCGCCTACACCGCCGAGCGTCGCGACCGCGCCCCGATCATCGAGGCCGAGGACTACCGCGACGAGGGCGCGCGTCGCTTCTGGGATCCCTTCTCGCCGCCCTACTACAACCCCAAAAAGGGACCCAACGACACCTACATGTACAAGTCCGACTACATGTACACCTCAGAGAGCTTCGCCCTGGGCGGAGTCCAGCGCTACTGGGATTACTGGTCGAACCGTATCTCCAACAGCGATCCCGCCCACTCACGCTGGTCCGGCTGCTGCTCCATCTACTTCACCGACGAGGACGCCGATGGCCGTCAGGACTCCAGCGAAGTCGCCCGCGTCAGTGGCAAGGTCGACGCCATGCGCCTGCCCAAGGAGATCTACTACGCCCACCGCGTCATCCAGAACGACCAGCCCGACCTGCACATCCTCGGCCACTGGACCTATCCCGCCACTCAACCCGACGGCTCCAAGACCAAAAAGACTGTCTACGTCATCGCAAACACCCAGTCAGTCGAACTCTTCGTCAATGGCAAATCGCTTGGCGTCAACAGCAAGCCGGAGAGCGGCTGGATCTTTGCCTTCCCCGCCGTCGAGTTCGCCCCCGGTAGCATCAAGGCCATCGGACGAAACGGCGCAGTGGTATCCGCTCAACAAGAGATCGCCACTGCTGGTCCGGCCGTCGCCCTCAAGCTCACTCCAATCATCGGCCCCAACGGCCTACAGGCCGATGGCGAGGATATCGCCCTCATCGACGTCGAGGTAGTTGACGCCAAAGGCGTCCGCTGCCCCACAGACGACGCCCGCGTCGACTTCACCTGTAGCGGCCCCGTCATCTGGCGTGGCGGCTACAACAGCGGCAAGATCGACTCCACCAACAACCTGTTCCTCAACACCGAGTGCGGCATCAACCGCGTCGCCGTGCGATCGAAGCTGATCCGCCCGACCGACCCCGCACCCACACCGATCCTCATCACAGCCAAGCGCGAAGGCCTGAAGCCCGCGCAGCTCCAGCTCACCTCGAAGCCCGTCATCATCACCGACGGCCTCGCCACCTTCTTCCCCGCCCACTTCCCCGCCCCCGCAGAGAACTAGTCATAACCAAGGCCCCGTTCATCGCAGCTTCATCGCGATGAACGGGAGCTACCGCCATCCTTGTGATACTCTTCTTGCGAAATCACAAGGACGCCCGATGACCCCCGCCTTCGCACTGATGTTCGCCCTGCTCGCCCCACAGGCCGCCGCTCCAGCCACTCCGCCACCCGCCGATCCGCCCGCCGCGCAGTCCAGCCGGACGCCCGCGCCAGCCACTCCCAGCGCAGATCAGACCGCACCCGCCATCCACGCGCTTCAAGTCGGCGGAGGCGTCACTCCACCAACACCCATCTATCAACCCGAGCCAGCCTTCACCAAAGAGGCGCGCAAGAAAAAGGTATCAGGCGTTACGACCGTAAGCATCATCGTCGACGCACGTGGAAATCCCGAACAGGTACAGATCATCAAATCCATCGCAGACAATGTCGATGAAAAGCATCGCGCTGCCGCGCTCACACTGGACCAAGCAGCCGTTGACGCCGTAATGAAATACAAATTTGAACCCGCCATGTTTCACGGCAAGCCTGTTCCGGTTTATTTGAACGTCGAGGTCAACTTCCGGCTTTTCTGACGACTGAATCGATGCTTGCATTTGCGCGAAGCGCGTCTGCTGCATGCAATGCCTACTCCCACTCGATGGTGCCGGGGGGCTTGGAGGTAATGTCGTAGACGACGCGGTTGATGCCGTGCACCTCGCTGACGATGCGGCTGCTGATTGCGCGCAGCACCTCGTAGGGGAGTGGAGACCAGTCGGCGGTCATGCCGTCCTCGCTCTCCACCGCGCGCACGCAGCAGGTGTAGCCGTAGGTGCGCTGGTCGCCCATCACGCCGACGCTCTTGACCGGCAGCAGCACGGCGAACGACTGCCACACCTTGCGGTACAGCCCCGCCGCCTTGATCTCTTCGACCACAATCGCGTCGGCCTCCTGTAGCAACGCCACGCGTTCGGCCGTCACCTCGCCCAGAATCCGCACCGCAAGCCCCGGCCCGGGGAATGGCTGCCGCTCCAGAATCTCCTCTGGCATCCCCAGGTCGCGCCCGATGCGCCGGACCTCATCCTTGAAAAGATCACGCAGCGGCTCGATCAGTTTCAGCTTCATATCCGCAGGCAGCCCGCCGACATTGTGATGGCTCTTGATGGTCTGCGAAGGCCCCTTCACGCTCGACGACTCGATCACGTCGGGGTAGAGCGTCCCTTGCACCAGCCACGCAATCTCGTCGCCGTCGTGCTTCTCCGACTCAAAAATCTTCTTCGCCTCGTCGTCGAATACCGCGATGAACTCGCCACCAATTACCTTGCGCTTACGCTCGGGATCGGTCACTCCCGCAAGCCCTGTGAGAAATCGCTCGCTGGCATCGACCGCCACCACGCGCAGGCCGAGCTGTTCGCGCATG
>CAZPZL010000364.1:0-3238 GCA_964590925.1 uncultured Granulicella sp. | reverse complement strand
TCCCTCGCCTGCCTCTGGATCCCTCCGCGAAAATGTTTATGAAACACGCTCTAGGGATCAATTTGTTTTTTATTCCGCAACGCAGCGGAGAAATCTGCTGTTCCATGTGTAACAGCGGTCTACACATTACCTATATGAGAACTAAAAAGTGAACGATAGTCCGCCGCGAATGGTGCGCGGGGTCGTGGCCAGATAGAGCGTCCGTCCGTCAGACGAAAGATATGGCTGATAGCCCTCGGCCAGCAAGTTGGTGATGTTGATGGTGGCCTCGAATCCCGATGGCAGAAAATCTCCGCAGCGCAGTGACTGGCGAAGCTCGAAGCTGAAGAACGTTGGATTGTCCAGGTCTGCGTAGGGGCCGACTGTCGTCAACAGGTGGTGTGGCTGCCAGCGATAGGCCACGCGCAGGTTGGTTCCCGGGCGCAGATACTGTACTCGTAAGGCGACAGTCGCCGCTGAAGCCAATTCGTTATGGAGTTGTGGCGTTCCGTTCGTGCTGTTGGCCGCCATAGCTGCTCCGCTCTCGTACTCCAACGCCGCCCATAGGCTGGCACTCAGCGGCGCGGAGAGGGTAAAGCTCACGCCATTGGCAGTGTATCCTGCGCTTAGAAATCGGAAGCTGCCGGTCGCAGTATCGACGAGCGCATCGCTGCCAGCCAAATCCGCTACGCTGGTCGCGCCCACGCCAGCAATTGCCGTGCGGTCAATACTGTCGCGATAGATCGCCGCCTCAAGCGTACCACCGCCCGCCCTGCGGCTCACGCCAATCTCCTGGTGCGTTCCGCTCTCGGTGCATAGTTTTGCGCCGCACGCAGTCACCGCTGGCGTGGCGGCTGCAATCGAACTCAGCCCATCGAATCCTTGTAGGTCGCGCGCGGTTGCCATTCTGTAGGTCACCGACCAGCCATCGAGCGGATGAATCGTCACGCGCACAAATGGCTGCGCGGCCAGTGCAAAGCCCTGCGTCATGGCTCCCGACATATGAATTGCAACCATCGCGCTTCCGGCCTCGACCTCAACCATGTCGCCCAGTTGCAACCTCTCGGCGCTGAGCATACGCGCTGTTTGCAATCCTGCGCCTGCAAATCCAATGCTTCTTATATCGGGGTGGGACTCGTAGCTGGCTACCATGCGCGACTCGCGCCCCAACCCCGATTGCCGCTCGTATCCCGCAACGATTTTGGTCGCCGCAGCACCCGTGGTCGCGGCGGCATTGCTGGTTGTAGCGAGGCCGAGCCGCAGCATTGCATCCGCTCCGTCGCGCATTGCGCGGTCCAGATCAAGCACGGACCGAACGCCGCTTTGGCCAAATCCTCCGTTGCCGCCGCTCACAGACGCTCGTGCCTGTACCGGCGCGCGGTGCGCATCTTCCCTCGAACCGGCCGAATCTGCTGACGCCAGCACGACGCTACCATCGCCTATCATGCGCAGGATCGGTCGATTGGCCGCCGAACGCAGCGTCCAGGTCCAATCGTCGCCCGGCTCATCCACCTTGCGCCGCTCGGCTGGAAGCCACGCTGTCGGATCGGAGAGCGTGTTCAACGTCAGGTTGACGGTGGCGCGCATTCCGGTGGCAAGCCGCAGGTTCTCGCGTATCGCGGGCACAAACAAAGCAGCCGTGGCGCGCACGGCGTACCGACCCGGCTGCAGATTCTCGATCCGGTATCTCCCGTGCAGATCGGTGAACGTCGTGCCCACACTGGCCGTATCCGCGCTCAGTACCTCGACCAACGCGCCCATCTGAGTCACGCCCTGTGCATCGCGCACCACGCCCGATACTGCAGCAGTCGAAGCCGCAGCCGTCAACCCCGACGCTGCCAAAAGTATCAGCGCGCCAAGCTCGAACCCGGTTCTGATCCAACTCCGTTGCACAGTCCGCATCACCCTGTGCGCCGTTGGCCTACTCCAGATGACGGGTTGAAAACTCGCGCCCGTCCAGACGATGTGCGCCAGCAACTGATCGTCGCACTGGAATCCGCGCGATCATCTTGCCGCCTGCCTGCGCCTTCGCCCTCAATCCACAAACGAACTACTTGGCAAACAATCTACTCGACGGTAAACTTCGCTAATTCCTTGGTCTCCTGCTTGGTTACCGCATCGTTCACTTTAATACTCAACTGATACTGCCCCGGTTGCAAGCTGGCCAGTGGAAGGCTCTTTTCCAGTGTCAGCTGGTCGGCATTTGGACTCAGCTTAGCTGTCAACTCCTGCGTATTCAGCACCGACTTGTTGGCGCCCAGATCCATAATCTCGTAGGTGATCGTCGCGTTGTTTTTCTTGGTTTTTTCGTCGATGCCCAGGTTGTAGACCTGCATCCAGAAGTTCAAGTTCTGGGCGCGGCTGAACTTTGCCGAGGTGTTAGATCCGCTGCTGGCAGCCACGCGCGGACGAATCCGAGTGTTGCCGATGACGAAGTTTCCGCCGCCGATCTCCTTGGATGGGACGCGTTCCATCTGGTCGGCCAGAATCAGCGAGGAGTGGCCCAGCGTGTCGTCGTCGAACTTGGGCACATTGATGCTGCGCGTCCATCGCCCGATGTGATCCGGATTGTTGACGTCCTTGATGACGATGTCGAGCTTGTATAGTCCTGGAGGCAGCGGCAAGGCCTTCCAGTAGACCGAAGCCGCCTTCTGCTTGGCCATCAGCAACTCGCTGGGAGTGCTCACCTCGACGGTGTCCTCAAACATTCCGTTGAAGGTCCCGTTACGCACTATTTTGTGCGTCATATTGGACACGCGTCCTAAAATATTTACCTTGCCCACCGAGACGCCGTCCTTGGTGTCGAATGTAATATCCGAATTATGAATCTGGATGGTGATAGGCACAATCACCGTGTCATTGGTCACCTTCACATAATCCGAGCGCACATCAAAGAAGAACGGTGGTCCGGTCAGAATCTTCGAGCTGGCCATGAAATCTTCCATGTCCTGGAACTTGATCGGAGGTGGCGCCATGATCTTGGCTTCCAAGTCCAGACGGTCGAACTGCTTGTTTTGGAGCTGCTGCATCATACCGGGAGCAAGACCAAGCTGCTCGATGCCGGACGCGTTGAAGCGGTCGCCCTTGTTCGTCTGCCCACTCTCCTCGGACTGAGTCAGTCCCGCGTTGGGCACATGCTTCAGCGCGTCCTTCTCCGAGCGGTCGATGGTGTAGTGATAGTCGCCGCACTGGCAGGTATCCACGAACTCCAGGTCGATGTTGTCCCCGATCCCTTCGATATACCGGTAGTGCCAAATCT
>CAZPZL010000363.1:0-3248 GCA_964590925.1 uncultured Granulicella sp. | reverse complement strand
CGCGATTGGCACTACTGAGGAGCCGGCCTGGTGGCGAGAGATTACTACTGCTCGATTGTCTAGCGTCATACTATGACGGGTACCAGCGGCTGCGTCGCGAGCATCCACCGACAGGGAAGAGACGATTAAAGCTCTCGCGCTTTGAAGGAGAGAACAATGCTTGACCATATTATTTTGACCGTCAGCAATATTGAGCGGTCGCTGGCCTTTTACGATGCGGCTTTGAAGCCCTTGAAGATCAAGTTCTTTATGCCCTACAAGGGCGAACACGGTCACCCTGACCTGTGGGGATTCGGAGACGGGAAGAGAGCATACTTTTGGCTCAAGCAGGGGACACCAGATCCAGGCGCCATCCATTGGGGCTTCAAGGCCGGGAGCAATGCCCAGGTCGATAACTTTTATGAAGCTGCGATCGCGGCGGGAGCCAGGGACAATATTTCGCCACGGGCGCGCGTTGAATACTATCCAGGCTATTACGCAGCCGATGTCTTCGATCCCGACGGATACTCATTTGAAGTCGTTCATAAGAGTTGAAGCACGGCGCAAATCCTTTCAAATCGCGGGACAGGTATCGATAGGCCGCGAAGCGTCGCGAAGGGGTTCGACCGAAGCTACCGGCCATCGTGTTTTCTTTGTTTGCCCGCATCAGAGCGAGAGGATCGCTAAAGGCCGAATGCGCCAACCTACTGCGCCGCCTTCTGGTAAAACATGAGCACCGCTCCCGGCTTTGACGCAATGGAGGCGCGCAGCCCTCGGTCGATTAGCTCCGAGCCGGTATAGTTCTTCTTGACGCCTGTTTCTGCATCTGTCACCACATACCGAGCGAGGCGTTCGAGGCCGCGCAGCGGCAGGCGCGCGTTCTCAAACGGGCTCTGAGGACGGCGGAAGATCTGTACCATTCCGGCGGTGCCGTCGGCCCGAGCGAACTGCCACGCCATCCATTCGGTGTTCTCCGTGCTGTACGGCGTCAGCGGATAGTAGTCGTCGTAATAGAACCCGGCGGCCTGCTTCCACTCGCGAATGTGCTTCAGCGCCTGGGCGCGCTGCGCAGCGGCATTCACGTCGTCTGGGCCTACGCCCACGGCCGGCGTCATTTGACTCAGAAAATCGTACGTATCGAGCACGTTTACCGCGGTGCCGTAGTACGGAATCCACATTGCGAGGCCGTAACTCTGCATCTGCATGGCGGTCGGTTCAATGGCAAAGTCGCTGCGCCAGAGTGGCACTGCTCGTCGGAGCGTTTCAAGATCGTCGCGGCGGCCGCCACTGGCGCAGGTGTCGATGATCAGGTCTGGAAACCGCCGGCGCAGTTCGTCGAAGTAGCGCAAGTAGCCTTCGACGTGCTCGATCTGGGTGATTCCCTGGCGGTCTGGTGTGTCGTGCGATTGCCACAGTGCGAGCGGCTTGAAGTTGAAGTCCTGCCGGTAGGTGTCAATGCGCTGGGAGGCAATCATCCCGCTTACGTGATCCACAAGCCATTGCCATGCCTCGGGGTTGCCGAGAAACAAAAGCTGGTCTTTGCCCTTGGGGCCTATCAGCCATTCCGGGTGGTTGACCTGGAGCCATGAGCCTTCGGTGACGCGCTCCGGCTCAAACCACACGATCACTTTCTTGCCTCGCGCGTGCACTGCGTCGGAGACGGCCCTGAGCCCATGCGGGAACCGCTTGGGGTCCGGATCCCATGTGCCTGTCTTCCACCACCCCTGGTTCGGGTACCAGCCGGCGTCCATCCACCAATAGTCGATAGGCAGCCCAGCGTTCAGAGTCTTGGCGAAAAACTCCTTTTGATTTTCTTCCGTGGCCCATTGCATCTCCACAGTGTCGTGCGCACTGCTGGCAGCAAGTTGCGGCGGAGGCACCTTGCCGTGATTGCGCGGCAGGTTGTGCGCGACCATCCAGCGCCGCCACAGGTTCTGCCCGTCGAGCCAGTCGCCAGTATAGAACTCAACCACCGCGAGCGGCGTCCTGACCTCTTCGCCCGGAGCCAGCCAGAAGTGCGTTTGCTGCTGTCCTCCCGCTATGTTCACTCCGGAGTTCCCGTCGCCACGCATCTGCAACGACCACTGTCCGGGCCAGCCCAGCACCGCGACCACTCCGCGATCGGGCCACGCCAGGTTGAAGTAGGGCATGTCGCCGTCTGTGGGACGCCCACCGCGCGAGGCATACTCTTGCGGGCTGTCTTCCGCCAGTACCGTCTCCATCGGGCGGAAGTCGGTGGGCTGGTCGGCACTGCCTTCTTCGTGATGCACAATGGGAGCGGCCCACAGCTCGCCGGCAAAGTGCGCGTCCAGCGCTTCAATCTTCTCGAGGATCGGCGTCCGCTCCGGCCCGTTGTTCTTGAAGTAGACTGTCCACTCCACGGTGGGGAAGTCGCTGTAGGCGACGGCTACGCAACGCACCTCAAGGTGGGTCGCCTCGTCGGTGTACGTAACGGTGTGCTGCGTGCGGTCCGCGTCGAGATGCTGGGTGTCGCGCAGTACTTTCCAGCGCGGCAGAAGATCCCGCGAATTAGCCCCGCCATAGACAAACGAGAACGGCGCATCGGCCGTCTCATCTGGCGCCGGAGCGCCCATGTTCATCTTGTCCAGCGGTATGACGGAGCCGTCTTCCAGCGTCACCCGTGCGTCGGCCCAGTCCACTTCGTCCCAGTCAGATTGATCAATGGGCGTGCGCGGGCCAATCGCTTTGAGCCGCAGCGTGAACGAACGCGCGCCGTTCAACTCCGTCTTCACGCTGATGCCTTGCATTCCCTCGTGAAGCAACGGCGAGTGGAATACATCGCGGTTCTCTACCGATACAGCAGCCTCTACGCTGCCGCGCCCCCTGTTCGTGTATTGCAGCAAGTCATTGCTGTCTACGCCGACTGTCGCGTCGAACTCACGCGCCCCTTTCGGCAGCACGACTCGCACCTCCCCAGTTGAGCGCATGGCCAACCCGTGTGTATAGGTTTGTCTCGCGATCAACAGGGCATGGCCTTCAATCGAGTCGCGAAGGACTCTGCGGCTGCTTCTATCCAGATGCGGAACCAGGTAGGGCTCCGGCGGTGCGGTGACCGGCACACCGAGAAACCTGGCCGAGACCCATCTTTCCATGGCCGCCTGTGCCGGGGTGTCCGGCGCCGCTGCTTTTTGTGCGTATGCAACGCCCGCCCAGCACCAAGTCAGGCAGGTGGCGGCGATCAGCGCACGTCCGAGCCGATGTCTGAGCATCCATTTACATAGGGATTGTCGTTGCCGCGCTTTCTGTCA
>CAZPZL010000362.1:0-3248 GCA_964590925.1 uncultured Granulicella sp. | reverse complement strand
CGAAAGACATTGCCATCGCCGCCCGCAATGCCCATCGCCGACTGACCATGCGTCCGCAGCGAAGCCACCAGTGACTTGTTCACGCGTCCTGCCAATACCATCAACGCCGCATCGCGCGTCTCTGCATCGGTCACGCGCAGGCCCGATACAAACTCGCTCTTCTTGCCCATTTGCGCCAGAACCTTCGTCAATTGCACGCCGCCGCCATGCACCACGGCGACCTGGTTTCCATCACGCACCAGCTCGTGAATCGCCTTGCCACACTCGTGCAGCAGCGTCTTGTTCTCGATGGAGGCTCCGCCCAACTTCACCACAAATTTCACAGCAGCCCCTCCGATTCATCCCATCCACACATCACATTCATATTCTGCACCGCCTGACCAGCCGCGCCCTTCAGCAAGTTATCAAGGCAGGAGACGATCACCAACCGCCGTCCATCCTTCGCCAACTCGAATCCAATGTCGATGTAGTTCGTGCGCACCACATGCTGAATCTGCGGCAGGTCGGGCGTTGCATGAACGCGAACCATCTTGCTGGTTGCGTAAAAACTCCGCAGGCAGGACTCGATCTCCTCTGGTGTCTTCCTCGCCGCCAGTCGCACATAGATCGTCGAAAGAATTCCGCGCGGAATCGGCAGCAGATGCGGCGTAAATTGAATCTGCTCACTGGTAAGCCCGAGCTGCTCCAGCATCTCGCCCATGTGGCGATGGCCAAAGACCGTGTAGGCCGACAGGTTCTCTGCTGCATACATGAAGTGCGTCTTGGCCGTCGCAGCCTTGCCCGCACCGCTCACGCCGCTCTTGGCATCGCAGACAATTCCGTGGTCCAGATCGACCACTCCTGCGCGCACAAACGGAGCCAGCGCCAGAATAATTGATGTCGCATAGCAACCGGGGTTGGCGACCAGTCGCGCCCCGACAATCTCCGCACGATGCAGCTCCGGCGAGCCAAAGACCGCCTCGGCCTGCAGCTTCGCCGCCAGCGCCGCGTCCTTGTCTTCGAGCTTGTAGACTGCGCGATTCCTAGCATCGTCCAACCGCCACGCCCCACTCAGATCGACGACCCGCACCCCATGCTCCAGCCACTCAGGAGCCCACTCGCGCGATGTCTCATGCGGCAGCGCCAAAAACACAATCTCTACGCCAGCCTCTCGCACCAGTTCCCAACTAAACGCATGAACCGCAGGTTGCTGTTTCCCCACGCCCAGCGCCAATTGCGGATGAAGCTGCTCCAGTGGAACCTGACCGCCGCTCGTACCATCTGCCACGCGGCCCAGAAACAGTGGCTTCGCATCGGCCAGTCGTGGATGCGCCAGCAACAGCCGCGCTAGCTCTCCGCCTGCATATCCGCCAACTCCCGCCACAGCCGTGCGCAACGTACATCGCGCCGTCCCGTCTGTCCGCACAGCTCCGTCGATATTTTCCCCTACTCCTGACATATCAACCAACCCATCCCTTTTGCCATCAATCAATTTCATAAGTAGCCGTCATGCTGGACGCAGTGAAGGATCCCTGTATGTTCGTCGACCCTTCACACTCTCAACCGATATACCCTTCGATGCGAACCTTCAGCGTTCTCGCCTGCCGCTCGTCCGGGCAGACGATAAAGACCGTATCATCGCCAGCGATGGTGCCCACAACCTCTGGCCAATCCTCGTAGTCGATGCCTGCAGCTACCGGTTGTGCCGCGCTAGTGGTGGTAATCAGCACCAACTGATTCATTGCCTGCCGCACCTCAATGCCGAAGCTGCTAAGAACCTCACGAATACCGGGCAGTGCGTCCTCGTCCTCGTCGATAGCATTACCTGGCAGCGCATATCCTGCCGGTCCCTTCGATAGCCGCAGCTCATGAATATCGCGCGACAGAGTTGCCTGCGTCACATGGAATCCGCGCTGTGCCAACCGCCGTCGCAACTCGTCCTGACTCGCCACCGGGCCACGCCCAAGCACTTCGCGAATCGCATTGTGGCGCTGCTGCTTCATCCAAACCCCATCGATCTCGACTCGTGCAAACCCTGAGCAATCGAATCTCGCCTTCGCAATCAAAACCGTTCTGTACGCGAGTCAAGTTGCTAGACAAAGCGTATCGTCGTGCTGAAGAAATCTTTGCAAACAGAGTCGCGTCCGACTAAAATAAGGCCATCCCGCAATAAAGCCATCGCGTAGATTGTGCGCCAACACTTGTAAGCCATTCTAGGGAAGCCTTACTCTGCATAAAGATGCAATAGCAGTGTATAATTATGCATCGATCTCTGTCAAGCCGGAAATTCCGTTCGTTCCAGATTCCGCCAAGTCGCTTCCCCCCTCATGTTTTATATATAAAACAGACACTACATCCGGGAGCCACTCTTGAAGACCGCCATTGAAACCATGCAGACCCGCCGCAGCATCCGCGCCTACTCAGTTGGCTCGGTTGATCGCGCCATCATCGAAGAGATCATCGACTGCGCCCGCCTTGCGCCTACGGCCATGAACGACCAACCCTGGGAGTTCATCGTCATCACAGAAAAGTCCTCCCTCGCCCGCATTCCCAAGCTTCTTGGCCACGCCGAGTTCATCGCCAACGCTGCCTTCTGCGTCCTGGTACTTGCGCGTTCTTCGTCCTGCCCGGTCGAGGACTGTTCGGCCGCAACCGAGAATCTTCTTCTCGCCGCCGCCGCTCACGGACTGGGGGCCTGCTGGGTGGCTGGTTCGCCACAGCTCTACGCCCCCGCCGTCGCGCAAGACTTTGGCGCGCCCGACTTCCTCACGCTCATCAGCATCGTCTCGGTCGGTCATCCGTCAGAGTCCCCAACCCCGTCCAAACGCTCACTCGTCGACCTTCTTCACTGGGAAAAGTTCTAGTGTGTATCGATATACAGATAGTATCTGCTGCTGTTGCTTTGCCGTCGTCTGGTAAGGGCCAATGGCCCGTTCGATATTTAGCCTAGGGCGAATCCCTAGGTTGCGTCGATAGCAAATTCATGCGGGCTGAAGGCTCGCGCTATAGCCGTTGGTCGATTGAGCTCTCTTATCGAACGATATGTCGATACGGCCAGGGATACTCGAGGTGTAGCTTCAGGCATCCGTCCGCTCAGTTCAGTACGTCTTGCGCAAGGCGCGATGGGTGGGGAGGAGATGGGAAGGCCATCCGCAACAACCCAGCACAATTTTGCTGTGCGTACTGCCGCGCTTTCTGAGACAATACTCCCTGACATGCAACCCGACAATCTCATCGCGCTCAAAGACGACATGGTGGCTTTCATCGCC
>CAZPZL010000361.1:0-3272 GCA_964590925.1 uncultured Granulicella sp. | reverse complement strand
TTTATTGTCATTCCCGAAGGGAATCTGCTTTTTCTCACTCCGCAACGTTCTACACTATTACTGAAAAACGCACTAATTTCTGTCGAATCGAGATGAAGTGAGAGCACTCTGGAAGATCGCCGCGTCTGTTGTGTTGATCGCCGCCTCAGTCGCCGCATGGCAGATTCACAAGACAAAGGCTCAAAAACGCAAGCTCTCCGACGCCGCGCAAGTCGCTCTCCTCCGTGCCCAGCAAGGCGACCCGCAGGCTCAATACGATCTCGGCCACATGTACTTCCACGGCGATGGTGCACCGCAGAACTACACTGAGGCTCTACGCTGGTATCGCAAATCTGCGGAGCAGAATAATGCGAAGGCGCAATCCGTCCTCGGATATATCTACTTCTACGGACAGGGAGCGCCGCATGACTATGCAGAGGCGCTGTGTTGTTATCGACTCGCCGCAGGTCAGGGCGATGCGCAAGCTCAATACGACGTCAGCTATATGTATCGATACGGCAAAGGTGTGCCACAGAACTTTGCCGAGGCCAACCGCTGGGTTAGCAAATCAGCCGATCAAGGCAATAAATTCGCCTTGATCGTCGTCAGTCATAATCTGATGGGATTAACGAAGATCACACTCCTCATTGAACTTCTCGCTGGCCTTTTATTTACATTCAGTTTTCTGCCCGCAAATTTTCTGGAATCAGGGAAGAGTCTGCGCGATCCTCGCCAGCAACTGTTCACGGCAACTGGAGTGCTCATCCTCTCCACCGCCGGGCTTAACTGGTATGGCTACACCCACTACAAGCTCCGCAAGATAGGCTATGGCACAAACACATTCACGATATTCCATTGGTTACTGGAAGCTGTCGTGATTGCCTTACTCCTCTACACCGTCAACTTCGGTAATAAGCCGAGCATAGGTCAGGTCGAGGACGACTCCGTGCCGTTATCGTGAGCGAAGACCTGCGGGCTGCGGCGGGAGTCGATCTGGGTTGGTGCCAAGCGCATCTGACAGAAGGCTGCTCCCTTTCTGTCGCGCATGTGGCTCCGGATTGATATGCTTAGGATTGACATGAGCCTGAAAGCGAAGATCGAAGCGGTAATCTATGCGGCTGAAGAGCCGGTGACACTGGCGCAACTGGTGGGCCTGCTGGGGCAAGAGGCTCAGGCAGAGTTGGATCGCGCCGTCAGTGCGCAGCAGTCGCTGCTGCTAGATGAGAATGAGACGGAGCTTGCCGGTAAGCCAGAGGATATTACCAAGAGTGTGGCAGAGACGACTGCTGAGCCGGAGCTGGTTTCAACCGTGGTTGAGTATATTGTGCCGCCAGTGGCAGAAAGTGCTTCAGAGGCGGTTGATCGCGGCGAAACGCCAGCGGCAGCAGAACCGACGCAAGCAGCGGCTGAGTTGGCTGCAGCGAATGCAGCGGCTGAAAGCGCCGCAGCGACTCGCGCAGAGCGGACGAGGGCGACCAAGCTGCGCGCGCACTTTCGCACGCTGCTGGATGAGTTGGTTGCAGAGTACGCGACCAGCGAGCGCGGGCTGGAGATTCGTGAGATCGCAGGCGGATTCAAGTTCACCACCAAGCCGGAGTATCACGATGCGGTGCGAGGGTTTGTCAAAAGCCTGAAGCCGCCGCTCAAGCTGACCTTGCAGGCGTTGGAGACGCTGGCCGTCGTCGCGTACAAGCAGCCGGTGACGGCGCCGGAAATTTCGGAGATTCGCGGTGTGGACTCGGGCGGCGTGCTGGGGTCATTGATGGCGCGCAAGCTGATTACCACCGCCGGACGCAAGCAGGTGATTGGCCGTCCGATCCTCTACAAAACGACACGCGAGTTCCTGCTGAAGTTCGGGTTGAAAGACGTCAGCGAGCTACCCTCAATCGAGGAGTTCGAGAAGATGGCCGGACAACTGGCTGAGCAGGAGGAGATCGCTCTGCCCGAGCACGAGACACGCGAGTCTGGCTCAGACAGCCCTGACTCCGACAACCCCAGCTCGTCCAAATCTGACTCGGCTGAATCATCCGGCGAGCAGCCGCCCGCGCCAGATCCCGCCTACACGCCGCCGGTTGAGAATGCGCCCGCCGCGATTCCCGCAAACGAGAACGCATCCGTGGGAAACGATCCTGAGATTGCCGAGGAGACACCACCGACCTCTGTCGAGAGCTAGTGGTCGATCGGAGAGCAAAGATGAAGATGCGATGGGCTGGGTGTTGGGCGCTGCTGCTGGCGGGGATGGGGTGTGCGACGCAGAGTTGTCTGGCCGAGGAGCCGGTCGAGATCATTGCCAGCCAGGTGGCGGAGATTCATGCGCCGACGGGCGTGGTGACGCTGCCGCTGGATATTTCGCTCGACTGGTCCAAGCCACTGCCGAATGTGACCCGCGCTGTGATTGTGCTGCATGGCAAGGGGCGCGACGTGGACGGTTACTATCGCGGACTACAGCGCGCCGCGCACGAGGCGGGCAAGGCTTCGGCCGACAGCATCCTGATTGCTCCGCAGTTTCTAAATGAGACGGATGTGGCCGCGCACGGGATGCCGCGTGAGATCGTGCGCTGGCGGACGGGCGTGTGGGAGGCGGGCGTACCAGCGACAGGACCGGCTCCAGTCAGCGCCTACGAGGTGCTGGATGCGTTGCTGCTGCGGCTGGCCGATCGCACGAACTTTCCCAACCTGAAGGATATTGTGCTGGCCGGGCACTCGGGCGGCGGACAGGCCGTGCAGCGGTACGCGGTGGTGGGAACGGCTGCGGCACAGGTCGCACAGCGGGGGATTCATCTGCGATTTGTGGTGGCAAATCCCTCGTCGTATCTATACTTCAACGACGAGCGCCCAGAGCCGCACGACAATGCGTGCCGGGGATGGGATCGGTGGAGGTATGGCACGCGCGGCGCTCCCGCGTATGTCAAGACGAGTAAGGCGCATGGCTGGGACGAGATGGAATCCGACTACGCCCGCGCCGATCTGATCTACCTGATCGGCGGCGAAGATACCGACCCGCAGCAGAAGGATCTGGACGTGACCTGCGCGGGCGAGGCCGAGGGTCCGACGCGGCTGGCTCGCGCGCAGAACTACGTTGCTTATCTGAAGGCGCGCCACCCGGCGGATTGGGCGCAGAGAATGTGGCTGGTCAAGGGCGTGGGCCATCAGGGTGCAAAGATGGTCGAGTCTCCATGCGGCGTGAAGGCTCTGTTTGCAACCGGCATCTGCAAGGATGAGTGATATGCGTGCGTGGATTTGTGCAATAAATAATTATCGATAAACAATAAAAATATATTGACAAGGGAAGA
>CAZPZL010000360.1:0-3276 GCA_964590925.1 uncultured Granulicella sp. | reverse complement strand
ACCAGCCGCTTGTACTCGGCCAAAATCTCGTCCAACTCGTCGAGCCGATGATGCTCCAGAATCACTGCGACGAAGTTGCGAACCTGCTTCAGCATTCCCAGACGCCCTGCGATTCCGTCGAGGACCTTCAGCTTGCCCGATGTTTCGATGGAGGGATTCTCCAGAACCTCGCGCAACTCGGTACTGCCCGCCAGCGTCGCGGAGAGGTCGCGTAACTGGCTCTGCACCGCAGCCGAATCCAAGCGAGCCGCCTCAGCGACCTCGGCAAATGCGC
Source organism: uncultured Granulicella sp. (assembly GCA_964590925.1). Taxonomy (GTDB): domain Bacteria; phylum Acidobacteriota; class Terriglobia; order Terriglobales; family Acidobacteriaceae; genus Edaphobacter. Next base: position 3,002 of record CAZPZL010000360.1, on the reverse strand, counting down.
GAGCGTAACGTGGAGCTGCGGTCGCCATCAGTTCTGCCCCTTCTTGCTTCCGTCTCCAGCCAGTTTCTGCGCGAATCCCTGTACCAGCAGCCGATCCGTCTCAGTCGAGATGACCAACTTGCGCGCTGCCTGCTCGATGGCGAGGCCCGCGGCGTACTGCTGTAGCTGCTTCTGCGCGTGCGTCGTGGCTGCAGCAATCTCTTGCTCTGCCGAGGCTAGAATCTTCTTCTTCTCGTCCTCGACCGTAGCCTTGATCCGCTGTTCCTCGCTGGCCGAGTCCTGCTCGGAGCGGGTGCGCAGCGCCGCGATCTCGCTATCCAACTTGCCCAGCCTCGCCTCCACACCGCTCAGCCGCTCGCGCGCCTCCGCAGTCGCTGTACGCGCATCCTGCAGGTCCTTCTGGATCGATGCACTGCGCTCGCGCAGCATCTTGGGCACGAACTTTACCAGCAGCCAGCCAACCGCCAGCGCAAGAACCAGAAAATTACCAACGTCGAATGCATTCGCCGACTGCTCGGGATTCATCCCCAGCTTCCGCCCCCAGGAAACCACGGTCGCAGACTTGCGATAGGCGTCGGTATCGTCCGAGGATTGCTCGCTCTTGGCCGAATCTTTTTTTGCGGAGTTGTCAGCTTTTGCGGAGTCGCCCATCGTCGCCTGCGGCCCAGACAAACCCGCACCAGCCGTCTCCTGCGCCATCGCGCGCCTTCCGCTCGGCCCAACTCCCAACGCAAACGCCAGCGCCAGCCCAGCCAGCAAAGTACGTGTCATGCTTCTTTTCAATGCGATTTTCTTCACTGAGCTGCCCCCGGTCGCGTTCCGGCAGGCATCACCGCTCGCAGAATCTGTTCGCTCAAGCTGGTGCTTGCGTCCTCGATCTGCTGGCGCGCCGCTGCTACGCTTTGCTCAATCTCATCCTTCGCAGCCTTTACTTTTTCGTTGGTTGCCGCGCGCGCATCGGTCAACGCGCGATCCCGCTCCGCGTTCCACTGCTTCAGGCGAGTCTCACGAGCGGCGAGAATCTCTGCGCGCGCCTGGCGCAGTCCGTCTTCGTACTGGACTGTCTTGGCCTCAGCCGCAGCAATTGCGTCCTTGGCCTGCTCGACCGCGCCAGAGGTCCGTGCGCGCCGTTCGACCAGAATGCGATTCAGGGGGCGACGCACTAGAAATCCATAGGCGGTCACCAGAAAAAGGAAGAGAAGCATCGTCGGCACCGCGCCGAGCACGAGACCACCGAGTTGATTCAGAATTTCATCCATGATGGAAGCAGACGGTAGACTGCCGAACTCCTTGCCACACACTACTTGACTACAGTAACTGAACCGCTGCGACCAAAGCGCATCTGCTGCTTGCGATACTTGTTACTTATATCCAAGCGTCCCTGAAAGTGTCAAACATCAGGTGACGAGAATCACCTACTCTGGCTGATCTGCCCACCCTTTGTCCCGAATCGGTCCGCTGCCTGAAATATCCTTTGACAATCCTGCCAGAAGGCCTAGACTTTATATATCACCTAGACCCGATGTTCTGGGTCGTACAGGCCGCGTGCTCTGGGGACACCACCTCCGCTCCCCTACAGGCGGCCTGTTCTATGTCTGCCCACGTCTTTTCCCGTCGACACCTTGCCCACCGTTAGGCTAAAGCATTTCAGTGGACGATTATGCGGCTATATCAGCTTCAGTATATCAATTATCATGCGTAGAGAGCAGTGGTTCTATAGCGGGAAAACCATTCGGCCATTTCTTGTCTTGCAATTGAAAAACTACGATTAAACCACTATATATCAGGTGCTTAATCCACAAGGCCAATATCGAATGGCCGCGCTAATCTTTGCCCAACTGGTGCAGGGCCACGTTGAGTAGGGCCTGAGTGAGCTGCGGGGAGTCGTTCAGACTCTCACAGCGGATCAGGCGCAACCCGAGTCTGCGCGCGCACTCGGCAAAGGCGATGTCGATGTCGTAGAGAATCTCGACGTGGTCGCAGAGGAAGCCAACGGGCTGGATAACGACTCCGGCGTGCCCCTGATTGCGAAGGGCAGTTAGCGTCTCTTCCACTGTGGGGCCAAGCCAGAGGCCTCCAGAGGCGCCCTGACTCTGATAAGCAAAAAACCACTCCCCCAACGCGGGGATCTGACGCGCCACTGCTGTATAGACCAGCGCTGCAGTACGTTTGGCCTCATCCGGGTAGGAATCGGGAGCTGCGTTGCCAGAGAGAAGCGTGCTGCAAGGAACGGAGTGAGCGGTGAAGAGGATGGGGAGCGAAGCGACGCTTGCACCAGCATCGTCTGCGACCTCGGCGCAAGCGCTGGGATAGCAAGCAACCAGTCGCTCGGCAAAGGCGGCGATCAGGGCAGGCTCATCCACCCAGGACTCGATGAAGTTGAGTGCAATCTTAGGCATTCCGGGATTGGCCGCTGCCAGTGCGGCGAGGGCAGACATCACCGCGCGAAGATAGAGCCCGGTGCTAGTACTGGAGTTCTGCGGAGCAAGGCAGAGGGCGAGAATTCGCGTGACACCGTCGGCGCACATCCGGGTAACGACATCGGCGATCAGCGGGTGCCAATTTCGCATGGCGACGTAGACTGGCATGGGATGGCCCGCAGCAGCGAGGGCAGATTCTAGCAGACGAGCCTGAGCGATCGACCAGCGAGTGAGTGGCGGTGGCTCGGCAGTGTGGGAGTCGGTGAGGCCGATCTGCGCATAGCGATGCTGCAACTCCGCGACAACCTGTGGCGGCAGCTCGCGTCCGCCGGTGACGCGGCGCAGATACTCCGCCATCTCACCCAAAGCATTGGGCGTTCCGTGGGCCAGCAGCAGTACGGCAGAAGTCTCTTGACTCATCTCAGATTCATACTATCTTGTGTGTGACGAGTATAGACGAGATCGTATAGAGTTTCCGGGAGAGGAATTTGCCATGACGAAGGCAACAGAAAAGCGGGCCAAGCTGTTCAAGAATGGAGCCAGTCAGGCAGTAAGATTACCCAAGGAGTTTCGCTTCGAGGG
>CAZPZL010000359.1:0-3277 GCA_964590925.1 uncultured Granulicella sp. | reverse complement strand
AGAATGATCGAATCACAATCAAGCCATGCCTACGCCCCGGCGAGCGTTTAGCTCCCCCTCCGGTCCCCGAGGTCGTAGACGAATGGGTCGATCTGATGTACCCGACAATCGACATTGCACAGAAGCTCGGCATCGACCCCAACACTCTCGGTTGGGCACGCGAGTCATCAGTCGCGACATCGACCGCTAACGGCGCGACAGAGGTGGTACTGATGCCGGAGTCCACGGGCAATCTGAAACGATTCCGGGTGCGAACCTCTCCGGAATCACTGATATTGGTTCGGCGATTGCTGCCACGATGAAGCAACCCGCGTACTGATTACACGAGACGCCCTTGCCGGCATCAACCTCCCGCCCGACCGGTGAGCAGGGGAGTAAAGCGGCGGACGAAAAACCGTGCAAGTATCACGCTATGCTTCCCCGTTGGGTAGTGTCCTAATTTGGATTGGGGCGCTGATTCTCCTAAGTTGCTCGGTTGCCTTCAGGTGTTCTCTCCCAACTAGAAGTATCCCAGTAAGCCTCATCCACGTTCATGCCCTCAACCTTCCAACGAAATCGGAACGGCGTGCTGCGCTTATTTCCAAAGACATCTTCATAAGCGACATTGCCCACAAGGTAGAGAACTTCAGAAAGGTCATTTACGGCGTCAACATGATTCACGCCGACGAGGAGCGTGACCACATCAACGTTGATCGGATCGATCCCAGCCCGCAAAGTACCGGGCAGTTCCAGCAGGGACATCTTCTCGGAAAAAGAGTCAATGCTGCCGTTGGAATCTCCGACAATCTTTGCCCTAGCAATTACATTGAAGGCGTTCGTTCCGCCCGAGTTGGTAACAGTTATCCGGGCGCTGGCATGCACGACCTTCATGCTCTTGGTCCATTCAGGACTGTCGTCGAGTTCCAGCGGACCCACGGGGGAAATAACATCTATGCGAGCGCGCTCTTTATTCACCATGTGACGAGTCTGCGTGTGCAACTCCCAAGACTGCCAGCAGATTACCCCGCCAGTCAAAGCAGCGACGATAACAAGCCACCAGGTAGAATCGTGCGTCCATTGGGGCCATCTGGAGGGTGCGTCCCTCCCTGGCGAAACGCTGTCGGCCTTGCGATGCTCATTTCCGGCTTGGGGTTGGGGCTGCTCTCCATTCGGCGTAATAAGAGCTGGCTGCTCCTGTTTAGCTGGCTGTGGATTTGGACCGGCATTCTTATCGCCCTGACTGGCCATTATCCCTGTACAGCACAGACACAAAGCGAATATAGCCAGCGATTTACGCATGGCGAGAATGTATCACAAATGTCTGTACTAGATGCCCCTCAAAGTGAGAGCATTTTGGAATGGAACGGTTCCGCGGAGACCTTCTCATCTCTTCGCCAGAAAGGACCCGGTGCTATGAGGATTGAATCTGCGGTTCTCGCACTCTCCATGCTTTTCTCCGGCCTTGCGATTGGACAATCTGCTTCCTCCGAGATCACGAATTCTGACGTAATCAGCATGACCAAAGCCGGGATCGGTGAGCACACGATCATACTGGCGATTAAGCGCGGGCCAGTCAAATTCGACACGTCGCCACAGGCTTTGATCGCGCTGAAACATGCGGGCGTGTCGGATCAAGTGCTGAACGCAATCTTATCGGCGCCGAGTGAGGCAAGCCCGGAGACGAAGAGTTCGCCAACTTTCAAGATCGGCGAAATTAGCGACCTGTCCGAACGGCTGGCATTCGAAAGAGCTATTGCGCTGACCGACCCAATCGCCAAGGCGGCATCTCTGGAGACCTTCCTTCAGGCGTATCCTCAGAGCGTTGCCAAGGCAATCGTGGTTGAGATGCTGGCAGAGATCAAGCGCGAAGCTGCAACGAATACATTTCCACTGCAAACTCCGAATCCCATTACCATTCAGAACGCACCCCAAACTACGCCCCAAAGCGAGAAAGCGGCTGGAATTGGCGGTGCTCCGGGTGATACTGCTCGGGCGGCCTCCTATCGCAGCGACTGCAACAATGGAAACATGGATGCCTGCGCCAACCTCGCCACTTATTACCGCATGGGATGGGGTGTTAGCAAGGACTCGCCCCAAGCGAAGGCGCTCATCAAGAAGGCGTGCGATGGAGGAAGCGCAAGCGGATGTCAATTGCAAGAAAACTGGGGATGGGCATCTGAGCAAAATGGCATATCGACAGAAAATGCAAGTCAAGGTCTCACGCTGAAAGTCATGCAAGAACAGTCCGTGCCCTATACGCAGGAGTCGGGCGGGGGCATCTCGACAAGCTGCAACATCGTTGGCACAGCAAATACCTCAGCCTACGTCAGCGCCTATGGCAACAGCGCCTATGGCAACGCCAGGACAAACTCCAATCAGCAGATGACCTGCAATTCCTACGACACAACCATCAGTTGGCCGCACATTCTCAACGTGATGTTCGTTGAAGCCTCCGATGGGAATTCCTACATCATCGCTTGCGACAGAGCATGGGCGTGGTCAAAGTGTGTTCCCCTGCGGGCGGGAGATACTTTCAATGCTCGCTTCACAGAAAAAGGCATACAGGTTGAGGCGATCAACACAAAGGGCAAAGAGGAAAACCCTACCTACAACATTCTCCAGTCGAAGTCCTTAAGATAGACTTTGCCTGTTCCTAGCGGAGCATGCGCCTGTTCTGTTCCCACTCTCTGAATGCGCTCCGACACATCCAGGACCCGTTGTAAGCCACAATCGGTTTTGTAAGATGAAACCGCTGTACCGGGTGATGAGCCCGGCCTTATTGTGTCTGAGCGTTGTTTATGCTGCGTGTCACCGCACGCCTGTAGTCCTTGATTCGATCCATGCAAGCGCGTAAGCAGGATTGATCCGAACTGTCATGCCGACTCGCGTCGCCGGAAGCTGCCCCGTCGATACGGCTCGGTAGACGGTGCGACTGGCCAGGGAAAGCAGCGCAGCAAGCTCTGGAACTTTCCAGACAGTACGTCGCTTACGAAGGACGGAGTGGATGTCGAGCGGCAACTCTTCTGCATCAATTGCCACAGGCGGTTTGCGTGGGCGTTTCTGTTGCGTTCGAGCAGTCATTACACCCCCGGATGCTTTGTACAGTGCTTCCTGTTTTGTACAGTTAAAGCCGGGAAGCGAGTGTACAAAGGTGGAATATAGAGATGGTATAGACAATCCACCAAACGCAGGAACCCCAATAACCATGCTGGTTTCAGCGTGATTGTATAGGGTTTCTGAATTGGATTTGGTGCCGAAGAAGGGACTCGAACCCCCACACCCTTGCGAGTACGTGGAC
>CAZPZL010000358.1:0-3278 GCA_964590925.1 uncultured Granulicella sp. | reverse complement strand
GGTACAGAAACCCTAATGTTTTAGCAGTTTAGCGTCAGCGGTGGCTAAACGCTCATGATTTTGACCGCACGTGAGAGCTGACAGCCAAACTCATTCGTCAGAATGTTGACAATCGGAACATCCACCCAGGTTGGCAAATTGGGCGGGGACTGAATTACACCCGCGATCGGGTCGAGTGGCCCGCCACAACTTACTCCAATACCGCGCAGTGACGCAGAGTTCTCCGCAAGCATGCGATGAATTGCCGCCAAAATCTGATTGATGGCCTGTTTCGGCCCCTTTTTCGGCAATGTTGGAAACTCCACGCGCGAAATCACCTCAGGCGGTTTTCGCGAGATCACCACCGCAGTCTTGGTGCCGCCAATATCCACACCAACCCAAATATCTTGTTTCATCAATCGATCTTCCTCATAGAGGCCTTGCAAATGCTCCTCGCACCCATTGCAGATTCTTCAACGACAACACAAAAACGTAGAGAATAGCGGCGGCGGGAACAAGAAGTGAAGTGCGCACGCTGCTGTGGTCTGCCACTAAGCCGACCAGCAATGGCAAGATTGCGCCGCCCACAATGGCGGTGATCAACAGCCCTGAAATCTCGTTGCCCCTCTCGGGTATGTGCTCCAATGCGGTCGAAAATATCAACGGAAAAATGTTGGCAAAGCCGAGACCCACGACGAAGAAACCCAGAGCTGCTACACCGCTCGTGGAGGAAAAAACGGACATGGAGCCGGCCAGCGAAAGAGCGCAAGTGGCAACCAGAAAATGTGCCGGCTTCACCCAGTTCAGGATCACGCCACCCAGGAACCGCCCAATGGTAAGAGCCAGGAAGAACAGGCCTGTGCCGAGCAGCCCGACGCGGCTAACATCCAGGCCAAAGCGCTCCTTCAGCAACAGTGGAATGCCCGCGCTTACTGAAACCTCCGCTCCCACGTAAAGTAAAATCGCGAAGGTCATGGCCAGCATATACGGATTGCGCAACAAGCCCAGGCATGACTGAATGGTCGCGGCGCTTGCATTGGCATCAATCGCGGGGACCTTCAGCATTCCAACTGCCACAAGTGTCACCAGCAGCGCCACGGCATAAACGGGAAAGATGATCTTCCAGTCCGCCCCGAAGTATCGCGCCGCAATGACCGGCAAGACAGGGCCCGACAGCGACCCGATCGCCTTAACGAACTGACCCAATGACAGATTGCGGGCATACTTGCCTTCAGGCGAAACGTCGCGCATGATCGGATTCCCGGCGACCTGCAAGATTGCCATACCGGCGCCCAGGAGCACAATGGTGACTAGAAATCGCGCGAACGAACCGAGCCCAAGAGAGGCGATCAGCATGCCGGCCAATGCCACAGTCAGGCCTGAGATCAAGACAATCTTCTTCCCCCACCGGTTTTGAAAGACGCCGGCGGGAATCGACAGCAAGCCAAACATGCCGAGACCGACAAAAGGCGTGAGTGAGGCGATGGTGTTACTGACGTGATACTCATTCTTCGCCAGGCTCACAAACGGTCCCACAGCATCCACGAAGCCCATGGCCAGAAAGATCAAAAATACAGGAAATGCCCGCAGCTTCATCCGTTTATCTCCACACCTTCCTGCCCTCTGAATCCGGACCTCCGCCGCCCTTATCAAGTAAGGATTTCGTTCGAATCGTTATCAGGACCGCAGATCATCCCAACAGCCGCGTCATCCGCGCAGCCAGCGCCTGTTGATCGGCATCGCCAGAGGCATGGGCAGCCTGCACATTTTGCCGATCAACCTCCGGCCGATTCTGGCTCAGCTTGAACTTGCCATCGATGCGGTCAATCGGAATACGAAATCCAACGATGCCGGAAAGCATGGAGCGCCGAAATCCGTCCGGCATTGCGCGCCACTTCTCCGCGTATGTAGGCTCATTGCTGTCTATCAGACCCGCAAGCAAAGCCTCCTTGCCCGGCTCATCCTCGACGAGCGAGAGCTTTCCGTATGCATGGACCGCAATGTAATTCCATGTAGGAACGGAGAGCGGTTCGGCGTAGAGCGTCGGCGAAACATAACTGTGCGGTCCGTTGAAAACCACCAGCGTCTCTCTTCCGACGAGGGACTTCCAGTGAGGATTGGCGAGCGCAGAATGGCCTTCGAGCAGGCCGTGTTCGCCCTCGTCCTTCACAATCAGCGGCAAGTGCGTCGCAATCGGTGAGTTATCTCCAGTCTGCTCGCCAAAGAGAATAGCAAACGGGTAGGCCCTCATGGTTTCAACGAGGAGCGCGCGATCTGAGATCTGGTTAAATCTCGGCGTGTACATGAAGTCCCTCCTGAATCCGTTCGAAGCGAAAGTTGCCTTGCGCAATGCGTGGCCGATTGCGGGAAAGTGAGCGTCTCAATCGTCACATCCATGACCGTCTCGGCATGCTCACACCATAGTAAGCGCCCGGCCGGTACTCGGTGCTCATTCTGAATCGAGGTGTACACCCAAAAGACATTTCACTTACTGGCGCGGCCTTGTAGATTACCGGGCCCGGTACACGTACGCGGTGATAAGATGCGCAAAATACAGCCCAATCAAGACCGGGCTAATCCTAAGCTTCCACAGATTATGAATGGTTGGAGTAATACTGGATGAATCTGAATGTGACGCGGCGCAGGTTGCTTCAATGGCTTGGAGCCCTGGCGGCTTACCCGTCGGTGTCTCAGGAGGCTCCAAAGGGTCTTACTTCGGATATGTCCGATCCGAACGCGATCGACGAACACGTCGACACAGCTGCCATGTCGATAGGTCTGGCAGACCATGGGCACATAGTGGAGCTAAAGCTAGGTCTAAACAGAGTGAGCATACCTTTCCATGCGTGCACGTTTCTTGCCGGATGCACAGAAGACGGAGCGGTCACTCATAAGCAGCTGGACTCCGGCGGTGTTGAGTATCGACGACCTTTTGTCCACCTTGCTACCGGCGCCAAATGCCTAGTTATCGATTCGTTTACACCCACCGATTCAAGTATCCGGTGGGAAGTCCAAATTATTGGATCTGGAAACCCGTGGAGCACCGCCATCGAAACACAGTTATCCTGGCTCAACGCGTCGGCGGCAAATTTTTGGACTGCATGGGACGGCCCTCCCCAACCTGGAGTCCAGCCCATCCAGAGCGTCAGACTCGAAAACATGCTCGACGAGCGCGAGCAGATCGCTGGAATACGGAATGCGTATAAGGGCTTCGGGAGCGATGTAAAGTGGATAGAACAAGTGTGCAGCGATCCGCTGGTCCCCGCACCGTTCGCAGACCTCGACCTGCGATATGGCGG
>CAZPZL010000357.1:0-3280 GCA_964590925.1 uncultured Granulicella sp. | reverse complement strand
GTCGAGTTCAATTTCCCTGACGCGCTCACGACCTGGCGAACGACGATTCGCGCCATGACGGACGACGGCAAGGCAGGCGGCGTGGTGACCCGTGTCCTGGTTCGCAAGAACCTGATTGTGCGGCTGGCTGCGCCAAGGTTCTTCCGCCAGGGCGACGAGACGGTGTTGCGCGTGATTGCGCACAACTACCTCGCGACGGCGAAGGACGTGACGTTCGCGTTGGATGTAACCGGCGTCGACGTTATGAGCGGACAGACGCAGAAGGTGAACATTCCTGCCAAGGGCGAGAGTTACGTGGATTGGCGCGTGAAGGCTCGCGCGACTGGGAATGTAGGGCTGACGGCAAAGGCGCTGACCAATGAGGAGTCGGACGCGCTGGAGATGACGCTGCCGATATTGCCGTACGGAGTGAAGCAGAAGGCGGCAGGGTCGGGCGTTGTGTTCTCGGGTGCGGAACAGAATCAGTGGTCGTACACCTATCCAGCGGGCTCCGATGTGGGCTCGCGCGGCCTGACGATTACGGTGGCGCCGTCGGTGGCGGGAACGGTGTTTACCGCGCTGGACTATCTGACCAGCTATCCGTGGGGATGCACGGAGCAGACCATGTCGAGCTTCCTGCCGGACCTGATTGTGGCGCAGGCGATCGACAAGTTGCATTTGAAGCCGCCAATCGACAGAGCAACGCTGAACGATATGGTGAGCGCGGGAATCGAGCGGCTCTATAGCTTCCAGCACGACGATGGTGGATGGGGATGGTGGCCTGACGATCCCAGCCGCGTCTTCATGACGGCATATGTAGTGAGCGGCTTGGGGCAGGCGAAGGACGCTGGGCGCACAGTAGACAGTGATCGATTGGACAAGGGGCGCGCGTGGCTTGTAAAGACGCTGGCGGCGCATCCGGATATGATTCCGGACTTGCGGGCTTATGTGGTGTTTGCGCTGGGCACGACCGGCGGTGCGCCCAAAGACGCGCTCGACAAGGCGTGGGATAGCCACGGCAAGTTGAGCGACGAGGGATTGGCGCTGATGGGGCTGGCTCTCGATGCGGCTGGAGATGGAAGGGCGCACGAGGCCGCAATGCTGCTCGAGAAGAAAGCCAAGGTGAGCGATATCGATGCGCACTGGGAGGGGAGTTACGATGGATTGCTCGAGTACTGGGATGACACCTCCGCTGAGACAACAGCCTTTGCGTTGAAGCTGCTGATCAGGCAGGATCGTGCCAGTGGGTTATTGCCCAAGGCGGCTGTCTGGCTAGCTGGGCACCGCGATGGCGACTACTGGTATTCGACCAAGCAGACCGCGATGGTGATTCAAGGACTCACCGATTACGTGGAACTGAGCGGCGAGTTGGCGAACAGTTCAGATGTGGAAGTGGTGGTAAACGGTACAAGTGCAGGCAAGCGTCACTTTGGGCCAGGGGACGGATTTGCGCTTCCATGGCAGATCAAGGTTGCGGCGGCTCAAGCGGGCGGCGGCGGACAAGTGACAATTCGCAAGAGCGGCAACGGGATTACCTACTGGTCGGCGGAGAGTGCGTGGTACTCGGCGGACAAGAAGCTGTTCCAGCAGGGCAAGCTGGCACTGAACATTACGCGCGACTACTACGTGCTGCAGAAGCGGCAGGACAAGCCGGCTGATCCGATCACGTACGATCTTGCGCCACTGAAAGGCGCGGTGCACGTGGGCGATATTGTGGCGGTGAGGCTGGCGCTGAGCGGGACGGACTGGAAGTATCTGCTGGCGGAGGACCCGATTCCGGCGGGGACGGAGTTCCTGGCCGAGACCGGGCTCTACAAACTCAACAACAAACCGGACTGGTGGGCCGACTGGTTCACGCGCAAGGAGTTTCACGACGATCGGGCCGCCTTCTTCAATACCGAGTTCAGCGGGCGGCGCGAATACGTCTACCTTCTCAAGGTCGTGAACGCAGGCAAGTTCGCCATCAGCCCGGCACAGGCAGGACCCATGTATCAATCGAATGTGCAGACCACAACCGATCCCGCAACGCTGGAGGTGCAGCCGTGAGTTATTGCAAAAATCTAATTCGTCGCCTCTGTGACAACTGGCGTTGGGTCGCGGCGCAGTTTGTTCTGACGCTGACCCTTATTCTGCTGGGGCTGGCATGGACTCGACTGCCGGACAAGCACGTGTGGCAGGTGGTGCTGACGCTGCTGGTGCCGTTGCTTCTGGCGGTCTGCGTACTCGAGTTGGAAGCGGGGACCATGCGCGCCCTATCTGACGATGACGGCAGACGCGTAAAGCTGGTATTCGGCGCGTGCACTCTGCTTGTGTGGGTGGCGCTGTTCTGGGCCTGCTGGGCGGTCTTGGACTGGTGCGACGATCGAATCCCACTGTGGGCGGGCTATCTGAATTCGAAGGCTTCGGCCGGCGCGAGGGCAATGGTCTTTACGTACGACCATATCCAACACTGGTTCAAGGTTGCGGAATGGCTGCTTCGCTGGATTATTGTTCCAGGAAAGATCGTTCCGTACGCCGTGGCCTCGGCACAGTGGGGCTGGCGGATTCCATTTCGCAAGATCATTCGGATACTGTTTGACTGGCGATGGTGGCCGGCGGTCGTGTTGGCGGCGCTGATGGGCGTGTTATTGCCTGGACATTTCTTTGCCGGCCTTCCGCATGGAACGGTCACCCACCAGATCTTGGCGGTGGCATTCAAATTGGTGGGGACCTATGTGCTGGCGGTTGGCTTCTGGGTTCTTCTGCTGGGGTGGGCTGCGGTACTACTGTGCCGGCCTGCGGCCGGCAGCGATGTTGCTCAGTTACCGCTGAGTGAGAGTGGCGAGGATTCCGGCGGGGACGCCTGAGTGCAGCCACTCAAGCACCTTGGCGCGGCCATAGCGATCGAGAAGGCGTGTCGCATACCATCCGGCTGCGTGATGAGCGGCCTCGGATTCTGCCTCCGTCGATGAGTTGGCGAGTGCGGCGTCTAATCCATCGAGTTTGGGCGCAGGGCCCGCGGCTGTTAGGTTGACGGGTTGGCTCCAGCTTTCGACGAGACCTTCACGGAGCCATAGCTGTGTTCTTGGACTCGCCTGACGTTCGATGAGCGCATGTAGAAATTCGTGAAGCATGGTTGCGTCGAGCAGATGGCGTGTAGCGAGGGTGCGCAGCGGTTGGATCGCTATCCACGGCCCTTCAGTGAAGGCTGCAACCCAGCCGGGCGCCAGCGTGGCATCGCGAAAGGCCGGCGTGGAGTTGAACGCGCGTACGGTTACAGGCGAAGCAGAATTGAGACCGGAACGCTGTGAAGCCTGGGCGC
>CAZPZL010000356.1:0-3282 GCA_964590925.1 uncultured Granulicella sp. | reverse complement strand
CTAGGAACTAGGACAATTTATCCTCGCAGTCGCAAGGATTTGGGATCAACCACTTATAGTTCCATGGCGAATTGGCGAGCGGGTCCGTCTGTGGCGGAGGTAGGGGCAGTAGCCAGGGCGAGGATCAGGCGCTCCAGCACCAGCAGCTTGTTGGCGGGCGAACTGCGCAGTTCCAGATCGGCCTTGGCGACCAGGCGCAGGGCAAGGGTGAGTTCGCGGCGGCTCTTGTAGCGGCGGGCTTGGCGGATGAGATCTTCGGCGGCGAAGGGTGGCATGCGGAATCCCTGCCAGAGGACGGCCCAGATGGCTCGCTGGTCGCGAACGTTTTTCTCCAGAATGATGAGCATCTGGCGGAAGGTGCGGGCCAGCATGTAAAGATGGCCGATGGCCGCGTCCTCTCCGCCGTCGGAAGCGTTGAGTAGGCCATGCAGAAGCAGCAGCGCACGCGAGCGGTCACGCAGGCTGATGGCTTCGGTCAGTTCGTAGAGGGAGCGCTGTTTGGCGGCCAACACCATGGTCTCCACGTCGCCGAGGGTGATGTGGTTGCGGGCGATTGTCTGGCTGCCGGAGGTGAGTGGGGCGGAGACGTAAAGGCAAAGCTTTTCGAGTTCGCTCGATACCATCATCATGTCCGCGCCGAGTGCGTCTACCAATTCTCGAGCGGCATCGGGGTCGAAGCGGATGCCGCGTGCTTCAGCCTCCAGAGTCGCCCAGCGAATGGCGTCGGACTCTGCAACGCGGGAAAGCTCGACCATGCCGCAGTGTTCGCCGAGCGTCTCGCGGATGCGGTCGTAGCGTTCCTTGTCCTGATAGTCCATCTTGCGCAGGTCGGTGGGAATACGCAGGTGGTCGGCGACAAAGAGGACGACTGCCTGGGGGTTTGGGCTGCGGAAGTAGGCGTCAATGGCGGCGAACTCAGACTTCTTTGAGCCGCGACCGTAGAGCGTCTTCAGATTGCGCACGAAGATGACCTGAAAAGGAGACATCAACGAGGGAGTTTGCGCGCAATCGAGTGTCTCGAAGATGGGCGTCTCGGCCAGGTCGAAGTCGTGCAGCGAAAAGTCGCGTGTGTCGGCGGGAGCGAGCGCTGCGAGAACGCCCTGACGACAACGCTGGTAAAGAAAGGCCTCGTCGCCGACCAGCGCGTAGCCGGGACGCAGCGTCGCAGGCGAGGCGATCTCGGCGAGGAAACGGTCGGAGGAGGCGAAGCTGCGGAGAGATTGAGGGGGCATGTTTGTGCGCGGTCACAAAACAAGACCACCTTATTAGTGTGCAGCCTGAATGACTATTCGCCAAGTATCAAATGAATTTTGTTTACCAGCGAGGCGATATGCTGTGCTCTTGAGCCAAAAGAGGTCTGCTAGAATTTTTCCATGACGAGGACAAGCAATGGGGATAGTGAAGGATGGACAGAGGCAGATACACGTCCTGCATTCACTAGGCGCGATTGGCTCATCGTTTTTTTTCTTGTAATAGCGTCGATTCAATGCGTACGTGGCTACTACTATGTAAATGTTTCGACGCTCGACTGGAGCACCTATGCGCATGGTACGGCAGAGCTTCCCTATCAGGGGCGCGTGGGAATGATTGACGTGTTGCGCTGGGCGGAGAACTCACCGTACATGATTCGTGGCGCGGCAAAGCTGGGCCGGATGCTCTTGCGACCGTATCTGGAGCCGATGTCGGTGGAGAAGTTTACGTCCCTGCTGGCAGCAATATTCTCCATGTTGCTGATTCAGGCTTACATCATCCATTACGGCTGGAGACATCGCTATCGCCTGTGGTGGTTGCCAGACGTACTCCTGCTTGCAATCTCGTTCATTGAGCTGTCCGTTCGCAGCGAGAGCGCAATGTGGACGCCATACGATCTGCCCCACGCGTTGCTCTTTGGAATTGCAATTCTGTGCGCATTGGATCGTCAATGGTATTTCGTCTTGCCGCTGTTTGCTCTGGACGTTCCATGGCGCGAGACATCGATATTTCTGATTGCGATCTGCGTGCCCCTGTTTTATGTGTCGGAGGCCGTTGCATGGCGGCAATCCAAAACCCGTACGATCCAGACAATTCTGCTGACGGCAGCAATGGGCATTTACTGGGCGGCGGTTCGTGCGACTATCTATGCGCACTACAGGCAGAATGGAACCGATGCGTATGTGCATTCCACATATAATGTTCATGCGTTGCTACTACCAAATCACTGGACTCAATTACTGGGAGCCGGTGGCTACTTGCTTATCTTCATCCTGCTGGAATGGCGGCGTGCTACTGCTCGGCAACAGATTATTTTGTGGGGCTTTCTAATATGCGCGCCGGTAATTCTGCTCTACGGTCAGTGGACGGAACTACGCATATGGATCGAGTGGACAGTTCCGCTAGCCGCGATTGCAGCGACTGAACTACAGAACTATTTCTACGACTGCTACGGCGGAACAAAGACATCGACAGCAATTACAACAGCGTGAAGCTGGGGTTTGGCTAGAAGGATTCCAGCATGTCTCCGACCAAGGCGTGGGCAAAGTCGCGGGCGAGGCGGTTGACGGCGGCTGGATCCTCGCGAATGAAACCGCTGAGATCCTGCGTTGACTGGTATTGTTCGCGATAGCTGAGTGCGTCGTTCTGGTACAGGACGCGGCCATCGCGCGCGGTGAGCACAACCTTCACGGTGATCGTCACAAGGTAGCTGGAGGTCTCGCCGCTGGTCGAGTCGTAGGTCAGCGGGACCGAGGTTTGAGTGAGAATGGTTCCGCTGAGGACGGCGTCGGCATCGGCTGTGTTGCCAGCCAGAACGCGATAACCAGTGCGCGTGTTCAGCTCGCGAACGACGGCCTGGGTAAAAGCCACCTCGCTGTGGTATGCCTGCGCGTGCGTGACGAAGACCGGAACCGCGAGCGTGCGGACATTCACTGGAATGTGCGTGGCGGAGCCTGCCGTGTGATAGCCGCAGCCGGTGACCAGAAACGCCAGCGCCAGAGGCAACAGAGAAGTAATTCGGCGTGGCGCGATGAGGAATACAGTACGCATTCGAGATAATTCTATTGTCGCACTCTACAAACACTCCGTAGCTCGACCTCATGGTAATTCAAGCAAAAACGAAATACAGGGATCCCTACAGCAAGCTCAGAATAGGTTCTTCATGGCGTTCAGGACGACGGCCTTCAGTAATTGACGCATGGCATCGCTATTCAATCGGGCTTTATATGAAACATCTGAAACAAAAGAGGCGACCTGAAGGCCGCCTCTTCTGTTTGTGGGTTGGATAGGATTACGCAGGGCTGGGTTGGC
>CAZPZL010000355.1:0-3289 GCA_964590925.1 uncultured Granulicella sp. | reverse complement strand
CCGCGCGTTTGACGGTGAACATGGGACTCTCGCGAAGGAAGGCTTCGATGCGCATGGACGATGATCTTAGTTTATACGCTCAACTATTTATAGCAATACAAAAGTATCGTTGTACTGGTGCGAGTGTTGCTCGATGATAGAGAAATATGAAACGAATTGGAATCGCTACTCTCTATCTGCTCTGTGCAGGATTTGCCGTTGCGCAGCAGAACACCACCGCGCCACAACCGCCAGTCGTCGTCGAACAGAGCGTGTTGGTAACGACATCCGCCGAGCCACTACCGATGGCCGAGAGCGACCGCTCGACGCTGGTGCTGCTGCCGCAGCAGGCGGGAGCCGGAGCCGACAGCGTGGTCGACGTTCTGCGGGGTGACGCTTCGCTGAACCTGCAGGCGCGCGCAGGCGAAGGGGTGCAGGCGGACCTCGCAATTCGCGGGACGACCTTCGAGCAGTCGCTGGTGCTGGTCAATGGGCTGCGCGTGGACGATCCCGAGACTGGGCATCTCAACCTCGATATCCCTGTTCCGCTCGACGCAATCGCGCGCGTGGATGTACTGCATGGATCGGGTTCGACCTTCTATGGGTCGGACTCGATTGGCGGAGCAGTGAATCTGCTGACAAGCACGCCCGCTACGGGTTTGAGCGTAGTTGCGCGGTCGGGAGCGGGCAACTATGGATCGCTGGAAGAGCATCTGCGGGCCAGCTACTCGGCCGGACGATTCGCCGAGACGTTGACCGGCGCGCGCGATACCTCCGACGGATTTATGGCGGATCGCAACTACAGCAGCAACGCCGTGGCCAGCGAAAGTTGGCTGAAAAGCGTGCTGGGTGTGACGGATGTTCTGCTGGCAACGAGTGACCGTCCCTATGGCGCAAACGATTTCTATGGCGCGTACAACTCGTGGGAGAGGACCAAGGGCTGGCTGGCCAGCATCCAGCAGCAACTGGGCAAGCGCACTGCGGCCAGCTTCGGCTATCTGCGCCACACTGACGAGTTCGTCCTGCTGGAGGGCCAGCCGAGCTTCTACAAGAACAATCATGCAACGACCAGCTACGAAGGCGCGTTGCGGCGGACCGATGAGCTGGGCAAGAACTCGACGCTGTCGTATGGGCTGGAAGAGTCGGGGGATTCGATTCACAGCTTCAATATCTTCGAAGGCGCCGAGAGCTATGCGCTGGGGGTCCATGCGCGGAATCAGGGCGCAGGCTATGCGAATCTGAGCCTGCGCGCGCTGGGGAGGGCTTCGCTCTCGGTGGGCGCGCGCGAGGAGGTGCTGTCGGGTGGGGATTCGGTCTTCTCGCCGAGCGCGGCGGGGGCGTTTACGCTGACCAAGACACTGCGGCTGCGCGGTTCGGCGGGGCATGGGTTTCGCCTGCCGACCTATACCGATCTGTACTACTCCGACCCGGCGACAAAAGGGAATGCGGAGCTGAAGCCGGAGTCGAGCTGGAGCTACGAGGGCGGACTGGACTGGAAGCCCGCAGGCGGGCGAGTGACGCTGACGGCGGTTGGGTTCCGGTTGAATGAGAAGGATGCCATTGACTATTCGAAGACGTTGCCGCTGCCAGTGCAGCCAGCACCGCCCGAACTTTGGCAGGCGATCAACGTGCCGACGCTGGACATTAGCGGAGCCGAGGCCAGCGCACGGGTTAGAATCTGCGCAACCAATTGGATCGAGGTTAGCTATACAGCGGCTCACTCCTCCAACCTGCCCGCGAATTATTTATCGGAGTATGCCTTCAACTATGCAGCTCAGAACGCCGTTTTTGGATGGATAGGGCAGTTGCCGGGAGCGTGGGGAAAGCAACTCTCGGCGCATACGCAGGTCAATGTTGTGCAGAAGACCGGATTCACGACCTATCCGCTATGGGACGTGAGCCTGGAGAGGAATACAGGGCGGATTCGGCCATATCTGCGGCTGCTGAATCTGAGTAATACGGGATACACAGAGATCGTCGGCGTTCCAATGCAGGGGCGAACCGTGATGGGGGGAATGGAACTGGATTGGCGCAGGCGTTGAAAACTTATCACGGATGACGCGGATAAAGACAGAGGATAGGCAGCGCAGTCGCGCCACTCCGATTGGGAGTGGCGCAACCGTGCGGGGGGCCTAGTAGATGTGGGAACAGGAGGAACTGCCGGCGTAGCCGACCATCTCGCTGACGGTGGAGAGCAGACGGGCTGGGACGCTCATATTCTGCGTTTTCTTGTTGAAGACTTCGGCCGATGTGGCAAAGGTGTCGTGGCCGAGTGCGAGGCGTTTGATGCGCGGCCAGCGTGCGGATGCCTGCGCGAAGGCTTCAGCGGACTCCTTGGGGGTGAGCGTGTGACCAAGCACGATCAGATTGATCGATGGGGTGAGCGGAATCGAGTTGAACTCGTCGAGATGCGAGGTGGTCACAACTCGGTATCCGCGACTTTGCAACGCCCAGCGGCTAGTTTCCAGGACGTGCGTGTCGCGTCCGTACATCAGGATGGAGATTTGAATGGTGTTCATGTTCCCCTCGATGAAGCGAGCAGAGTCGAGGGCTGGCGTGAATCTCTGCTGCGACAGCCCTCTGGTCTCTGTGGATCCCTTCGACTGGCCAGTTCTCTGGCACGGCAGGATTGTATACCTTATTTACACATCAAGTCCGATAATTATTTTTATTTAATGTTGGCGACTGGAACGGGGGGAGTTAGAGCCTCCGGCAGACCAGTGACGTTGGTCGATTCGGTGATCTTGACGGTGGTGCCATCGGCGATGGCGAGATGGATGTCTGAGATTGCCCAGTTCTTGGCGTCAGCGATGGAGCCAGCAGTGGCAGCTTCGATGTCTATATGGTCGAGCTTGAAGTCGGTGAGCGGCGAGTCGGCGTAGGCGGCGACGGAGAAGGCCTTTTTTGCACCGGTTGCGTGGATGTTCCAGATGTGGACACCGGAGAAGTGCGGTCGGCCCTGCGCCTCGGGGACAGGAGTGGTCAGCGGAATCCAGTAGGGCGGGACGCTCTTGGGGTCGGTTCCGGCAGGCAGAGTTGCGTAGCTGTAGGCGGGGTTCCAGTTCATGGTCATGGAGATGGGAGTGCCGACGCCATCGAGTGTGAGATCGTGGATGCGGATGTTGGTGGCTGTGCCGCCGCGGGTGTGGGCGCTCTTGAAGAGGATTCCGTTGCCGACGCTAGTGCCTCCGTTGCCGTGCGCGGTCAGGTTCCATACCTCGATGTTGTGAAAGCCACCGGAGGTCTCCGAGCCGAAGGTGACGGCGGCGGCTCCGTTGCGAATGACAGAGTCGTGGATCTTGACGTCCTC
>CAZPZL010000354.1:0-3290 GCA_964590925.1 uncultured Granulicella sp. | reverse complement strand
GAGTACAAGGAGATCTGCGGCGGTTCGAGAGCGCGGGCTTATGCACTGACCGGCGACCCGCTGGCCGCGGAGCCGTGCTGCATCTACCAGCCCAAGAACTGGGACCCGGAGACAGAGGCTGCGGCCTCGGCCTTCGCGCAGTAGTTTTTTTGAACTTGAAAGAGACGCAACAGCCCGCCGAGCATGGCGGGCTGTTGCGTTGATGGCGTTGGTTGGATTTCAGGTGCTGTTACGGTGCGTTCAAAAGCAAAGTATGCCGATAGCCCTGTGTCACGCGCTCAAGCCGTTTTGATCTCCGGCAGCAGTTCCGGGTGTTTGTCCAGCACTTTGAGGAGCTTCACCAGTGAGAGGGGCGGTTTGGTCTTGCCGGTCTCATAGCGCGAAAAGGCATTGACGCCGCCGCCAAAGATCTCTGCGGCTTCCTTCTGATCCAAAGCCAGTTTCTTGCGCACCGACGCAATGAATCCAGGATCGACGATGGTCGCATTGATCTCCCGGTTAAAGGCCAGCATCAGAACGCTTATCCGTTGCGATTCATCGTACTCATGAATGGACTCGCCACATGCCGGACAGTAGTCTCCGGTTACGGCGGGCATCACCGTTGTGACACCCTTATAGGTGTAGGGGACGTCGCGGGTCTCACGGATCAACTCGCCTTGCGCGCAAATCGGGCAGTTCATACTCACAACTCCTTAAACGAAACGATCAACAGATCGTCCACCACAGTCAACTTCAGATAGACCTCACCGGCAATGGTTGTGGGGCGATAGACGTCTTGCCAGATGCGGTGATTGGCATGCGTCGTCATCGACTTGTAAAAATCCTTCATCGTCAGCCCGTTAAGAACCGTGAGAACACCATCGGCATCGAAGCCGAGTCTCGCAGCGCCTTCCAAGGCTGTTCTGGTGAAATGCGCCCTTTGCTCCAGGACCAGAGACTTGACTCTGGCGAGCGGGCAATGTGGAGTGTGCTTTTCCATCCTGAAAATACAATAACCTTTTTGGTTAATATTGCAAGAGCTTGTCGAGAAGGCTCTCAGCTAAAGTAACCAGCGCTCAACTGTTCTGATCTTTCGAGAAATGCATCAGAGCGCCGCCAACGCCTCGGCGCGCGTGGGGAAGAGCGCAGCGTACTTGGGAATGCCGACCATGGTGAAGACTTTGGCGAAGTGCGGAGAGAGTCCGCAGATGGAGAGCATCTGACCGGCGTTGGTGGCTTCGATGAGCAGTTGAATGACCAGAGCGATACCGCTGGAGTTGATGTAGTCGACCTGGGTGAAGTCCAGAACTACTTTTGAATGGGAATCTGGCGGTATTGATTGGTAAGTGCTGAGAAGAACGTCTTTGGAGGTGCTGGCGATGTCGCCCTCAAAGCGCAGGACGGCGACGGGATGGGGAGAAGTGAGCAGTTCGAGTTGCGCTTTGGTTTCGTTTTGCACGGTGGTCTCCAACGATAGGTGCGGTTTGCGTTTCAGGCTTCGCAGTCGAGGCGGATGAGCAGGCGGACATAGCTGCTGTCGCCATCGACGCCGGGAACCCACTGGGCTTCGTCGACCAGCGCCTGGATCAGGAAGATGCCCATGCCGCGCGGGTCCTGCTGGCCGTGGATCTTGCGGTCGATGTCGGGCTTGGGGGGCAGATGGTCGAGTCCCCGGCCGGCATCGAAAACTTTGACTTCAAGAGCATCGCGGGCAACGGAGAGGATGACGGCGACCGAGCGGGCCTCGATGAGGCGATTGCCGTGTTCGATGGCGTTGATGCAGGCCTCGGCGACGGCGGTCTTGAGGTCTTCAATACGGTCGTTGCGAAAGCCCATCAGTTGCGCGACGGCTGCGGCGGTGCTCATGGCTACTTTCTCGTAGCCGAGCCGGGAGGGCAGGCGAACCTCGACGGTGCTGGACTTGGGCTCGCTCATGGCATGGTCTCCACCGGGCTGGTGCGACTGAGGGCTAGCGCGGTGCGGTCGTCTCCTGGCGGGCTACCCGCGGAGAACTCCGCGACGGCGGTCCACAATGCATCGAGAATAGCATCGGAGCACAGCTCAGGAGAGCGGGAAAAGCAATCCATCAGGCGTTCCGCGCCAAACTCCTCATCGCCGCAGAAGACTTCGGTCAATCCGTCGGTATAAAGCAGGAGGCGGGAACCGGAAGGAAACTTGAAGCGCTCGCTGACGTAGGTGGCTTCGTAGATCAGTCCCAGCGGCGTTCCGGAGGCGTGGATGAGTTGGGGCTCCATGCCGGGTTGAAGCAGAAAGCCGGGGTTGTGCCCGGCGTTGACGGCTTCGATCCAACCTTCGTCGGGGTGCAGGCGGACAAAGAGAGCGGTGACGTAACGCAGCCGGGCCTCTTCTCCCTCGCGCCAGTGATGGCGGTTCATGCGCGCGGCTAGCTGGTCGAGTGGTGGTGCTGAAGCGGCTACGGCGCGAAAGGCGGAGCGGAAGCCGGTCGACATGATGGCCGAGGCCAACCCTTTGCCCGCGACATCGGCGACGGCCATGAGTAGCGCGCCGTCCGGCTGGGCGACGAGGTCCAGGTAGTCGCCGCCTACCTCGTAGCAGGCGTCGGAGCGAAAGGCCAGCGAGTAGCCAGGGAGTTCAGGCAGGCGCTGGGGCAAGAGGGAGCGCTGAATCTGGCGGGCGGCGTCGAGATCCTGCTGCAGGCGGGCGTACTCCAGGTTCCGCTGGTGGTTGCGGGCGTTCTCTAGAGCGACGGCGGCTTGCAGGGCCAGGCCTTCAATAAAGTCAGCTTCGTAGAGGGTAAGAGAACGGCCATCGGGGGGCTCGATCAGCAGCTCGGCCAGCAGTTGTCCGTCGCGGTCGAGCAGGGGATAGGCCGAATTGGGCCGTTCGCCGTCGGAAATCTGGCCATGGACCAGGCCGGCGGATAAAAATGCTGCGCCAGACATCTCCAGTTCGCGGACGACGATACGAAGCACCTGAGTCAGGACTTCCTCCTCGTGCACCGTGGCGTGGACCTGTCGGGCAGCTTCCAGCAACGCTTGCAGGCGAACGATCTGTTGCTGCAAGTGAAGCGTTTCATCCTTTTCGGGAAGCTGCGGCGTCGGGTGCAAAAGGGGTTACCTCTGGGAGCCACTTTAGCACGATGGGTGGGAGAACAAGAGGCTGGTGAAAGTGAGGTTGTAGAGCGAAGGAATTGTATGGAGTCTTAAATGGGGGTTAAAAAATGAAGTTCAATCCGACTTTTGGCGGATTCAAGGCGTTCAAAAGCGAGCGTAAAGTTCGGATCGGCTCGGAAAACGTGTTTCTGGTGTCCTGGAATTTGCAGAGACATA
>CAZPZL010000353.1:0-3291 GCA_964590925.1 uncultured Granulicella sp. | reverse complement strand
AACGAAGATGCCTACAGTTCAAGACATAGCCAGTTGAGGGCATCACTTCGCGGGTCGAAGGCGCACCTCTGGCCGTACATAAGGAGACCATATGAGACGCTTACTGTTCTTATCATTCCTATTGCTACTGGTCATGCCGCTCGCCGCCATGGACCAAGGCAGCAAGGGAACGCTGACCGGACGTGTGACTGACGCAACCGGCGCCATCATCCAAAATGCTGAGGTTCAACTCACACCTTCGGGTCTGTCAGGCACCTCTGGCCTGCTTGGCGACTATGTTCTTTTAGCGGTTCCTCCTGGCGTGTACACGTTGAAGGTCACAAGTATCGGCTTCTCCCCAGCGGAAAAGAGCATTACCGTTACCGCCGGGCAGACCCTCCACGTGGACATGATGCTGGCCGTGGCCTCGGGTAATGAACAGGTCGTCGTGTCGGCTGTAAGCGGACAAGATATGGTACAAGCCGTCAATGAGGAGATCACCTCGCCGAACATTGTGCAAGTGATGCCTCAAAGCGAGATTCTCGCCTTACCCAACGCCAATGTCGCCGATGCCATTGGCCGCCTGCCGGGCGTGACCGTGCAGCGCGACGAGGGTGAGGCCGTCTACGTCCAGGTTCGCGGACTCGATCCGCGCCTGACGAACACTACTATCGACGGTGTGACCATTCCGTCACCGGAGTCGAATGTGCGCCAGGTTCTGCTGGCCACAATTCCGGCTGACATGGTGCAGTCGATTGAACTGAATAAGACACTCTCAGCTAGCCAGGATGCAGACGGAATCGGCGGATCGGTCAATATGGTTACGAAGATGGCCGGCGAGGCGCCCACCTTCGACGCCGTTTCAACGCTGGGCTACTCGCCAATAGAGAACGGCCGCTACATGGGACTGGCGGGCTTTACGCTGGGCAAGCGTTTCGGCCCATCCAAGCGTTGGGGCGCAATCATGGGCGCAAGCTACGATTACAATGGGCGCGGATACAACGACATCGAGCCGCAGCCGGACCTGAACCCCGACGGCAGCGCCACTCCGTATTACGACTCCATCGACTTGCGCGAGTATCGCCATGATCGCCTGCGCTGGGGCGGCACCATGGGCGCCGATTACAAGCTGAGCGATCGCTCCAGCCTGAATGCCCATTTTATCCTCACCGACTTCAAGGACTGGGGCGACAAGTACACCTACACCATACAGACCGACGGTAAGCCGAAGTTCAAGTATTCGATCCGCCGTCCCGACTTCGCCATCGGCAGCCTGTCGATCGGCGGCAACCACATCTTCAACAACAAATGGGTCACCTGGGGCTCCGCTGTCTCGCGTGGCCGCGAACTCAATGCCGGCGGCAATCCGGGAGGCGCCTTCGACGCCAGCAAGGAATTGAAGAAGGGGCCATCGGGTAACTGCGACTACGTCGGCGGACTCAATGGCAACCAATACCTGCCGCAGTGGTCGTCAAACTGCATGACGCCGAATACCTCAAGCCCGGCCGACAACATCTTCAGTCTCTCCAACTACACGTTGGACAATATCAACACCACCACCGGCCAGGCGACTCAACTGAACTTGCAGGAGTGGGGCGCGATGGGATTCAACTATCACGTCGGAAAGCACTCGGCCACGCTCGAGTTCGGCGGCGAATTCCGAAATTCGCACAAGGGCCAGGACGCCGAGACGCCAACCTACGATTATTGCCCGCAGGCAGATCCCGGCTATACGCCCCCGATATGCTCCGCCGCCGCTGACAATGCTACTCCTGTCAACTCAGAGGTCTTCGCCAGCGGCTTCAAGGATCCAAACTACTACAGTGGCAACTACCACATGGGGGAAATGACCGACCACTACAAGGTGGATAATTACCTTGCCGCCAATCCGGGACTGCTTCCTCTGGACGTGGCTGCCACCCGGAGTTCGTCCGACTCCGCCAACTACGATCTGATCGAGCGCGTCTCTGCCGGCTACATCATGAACACAATCAACTGGAACCGCTTCCGCCTCCAGACAGGACTACGTCTGGAAGCAACGCACGAATACGGATTGGGAAATCTCGTGAACCCGACCGCCGGTCCTAATGGCAACGGCCTCGATAACAGCGGACACTGGATCGGAACGACATCGGTTACGAACACTCAGGACTACATCGATCCACTGCCCAGCATCCAGGCCCGCTATGCCTTTACGACCTCGACGGCCGTCCGCGCGGTTTATGCGCGCGGCATCTCTAGGCCAAACCAGTACGACCTGGTGCCGTACGTTAATGCCACCGGCAACAACCCGGTGGTGGCTACCATCGGCGACCCCAGCGAACTGCCCACCCATGCCAACAACTATGACCTGCTTCTGGAGCAGGAGCTGAAACCCTTCGGGCTGATTCAAACCGGGTTCTTCTATAAACAGCTGACCAATCCGATCGTGACGGCCAATATTCCCTGCACAGGCTCCTGTCTGGCTGCGGTGGGGAGTGTGCCAGCCGGCTCCCTGGCTCAAGAGGATGCCAACGGCAGTAGCGCCTCCGTCTGGGGGCTGGAATTCGGCTTACAGCAGAAGTTCACCAATCTGCCCGGCGCCTTCCGCGGCCTGGGCCTGATGTCCAATTACTCCTACAACGATTCGCATATCAGCGGCCTTCCTCAGCGTACCGACTCGCCTTCGCTGATGGGATCGGCGAAGCACGCCTTCAACATCGAGCCTGGGTATGAGTTCGGCCGTTACGGCGCGCACATGGGCATGTCCTACAACAGTTCCAACATTAACGCCTACCAGTACTACTCCACTGCTTCCGGAATCGCGGTGTGCAATAACGGTCCCAACCCGAACGCCGGACCGCTCAACGGGCCCATCAACGGACCCTGCGGTGACAACTACTTTTACCCGCATTTCCAGACAGACGCGCAAATAAGCGCCCGCATCTATCGCGGGTTGCGTCTTGAGGTGGAAGGCCTGAACCTGAACAACGAAGTCTTCGGGTTTTATAACGGCAGCCCCCAATACATGACACAGCGCGAATACTACAAGCCGACCTACAGCGCAAGCCTCCGCTGGACTTCGGGCTCGAATAAGTAGTTCAACCCACGGGCGCTCGGACTAGTCTCCGTGCGCCCACACACCCAAAAATCTTCATTCTGGATAAAAAATGCGAATCCTTTTTACGTTTTGCCTTCTTTTATGCTGTGCGATCTCCCATGCACAATCCAAACAGCCGCTTTCGCTGAACCGGACCATTCCACTGCTCGGTGTTGCAGGCAGATTCGACCACCTGGCCATCGACACTGCGGGCAATCGCCTCTTCATCGCTG
>CAZPZL010000352.1:0-3300 GCA_964590925.1 uncultured Granulicella sp. | reverse complement strand
ACCAATGGATACGCCATCGGATGCGAGCCATCCAACTCAAACAATGGCGGCGCGGTAAGACTGCGATTCGGGAACTTCTGGCAAGAGGCGCAAGGCCGGATGTTGCGCAAAGAGTGGCCGGAAACTATGGCTGCTGGTGGCGGAACAGCGGAATGCTGCTGAATGCCGTTCTCGATCTAAGCTGGGCGGATCAACTGGGAATCCCGAGACTCTGTTGACCTCAACTTCTCGAACCGCCGGATGCGGACCCGCTTGTCCGGTGGTGTGGCAGGGGAGGAGAGGCGACTCTCCCCCCTATGCCGATCTCAAAAGGAGTAAGAAATGAAGCATTCTTTGTTTCACAATGTTGGCGACGGCAGCGCGACCCTCTTCAACTTCGCGTCTTCATCCAACCCTCAGCTGGGCCCAGGGGAGCTTCCGGTCTTGGTGCACAGGGCCGCGCAGCGTGGCTGGCAAGTATTCCCTGTCCTTGTCCTTTCAAAGTATTCAACTCAGGTAGCCGAGATGATCAGCCAGGCAACGAGTGATCTGGATAACCGGAAACATGGGCCTGCCAGTATCCTGGCTGCAACTGGGCCGTAGCAACAGGACAGGCATCAGGAGTACTGGCCGTCGAGATGGAGGCCGTGTCGGGACGACCTCGTTTTGTTGGCTCCTCCATGACCTCCAGCAAGAGCACATCTGGACGCTGCGTCAATCTCCAAAGCTCTCAATCTGGCTGAATCCGATCTGGCTGCAACCAAAGCAAGAATCGAAGAAACGGTGAGTCAGTCTGTCGTCGCGTCCGCGCAAAAGGAAATTGCGCCGGCGGCGCAGACCGTCGCGTACAGCACGGCGCGTAAATCGTGGCTCCAGTGGCTTGGCGGCGCTGCTGTCGCGGGAATGCTGTTGATGGGCGGGACGTTCTATTGGGGATACAAGGTCGGGAACGACAACGGATATGTCCGCGCGCTCGATGTGAAAACTGCATCTGGTTGGGCCGCGTCGCCCCTGGGACAAGCCGCGTACAAAATGGATCAGGATGGAGATTTGCGCTCTCTGGTCCGCTGTGACCGCGACGGCTGGAGCGTGCAGCGTAGCGAAGATGGAAAGCACCGTCTGTGCGTCGTGCATCCTGAACGCGACGGGACCATCACCGGCTGGTACATTCCATAGGGCATGAAGTGCGTTTGCGGTAGACTTCCAACAAGAGGTTCTCATGAGCACTCAACCTGATGCAACAGGACCTATTCCAATCCCGTCAGACAGCGATCATCTGACCAAGCTCACTCTAGAGGAACTGGACCAACGCAGGCTACAGGTTGAAAACACTGTCGGAACCATGCGCATCGAAGACATGGAACCCGATGAAACTACCATGACATTTCTCAATAGTTACGCCCACGGCGAGATCGAATTCGAGGAAACGATTCGCCTCATGCGCGAATACAGCCGCACAGTCATGTAACAGACATAGCAAAAGACACTGCAATCGAGCGGAGAGTGGTCAAGGCTGGCCGCAGGCCACCGCGTGAGCGGCGCTCGCGGCCTTTACGCCTCGGAGCGATTTCATAATTGGACATGGTTTGAATTCGAGCGAACGCGCTGACATTCGAACCATAATTGGAACGCCTTTTCGGAACACCGCAATAGCAAGGCTCTGGTTTTTGACAGCGCCACTCTCCTTCAGGATATTCAGCAACACAATGCCCGAAACCCCGCGCATGAGACCACTGGCCCAGCGGCCATCGGGGATTGCCCAATTTGGCTCGGTTTGTTGAACACGCAATCAATCCGGCCATGAATATACATGACAGTTGACAACGACAGTAGAACTGTCATATATTTCTGTCATGGACAACCAAAGGGCATTCTCGTTGGACGAAATCGCGTCGCTGGCCGAACTGCCACGGAGAACTGTCCGGTACTACATCCAGACCGGATTGGTAGACCGTCCGCAGGGCATCGGCAAGGGCGCATCTTACACACAGCAACACGTGGAACAACTTCTATTGGTGCGGAAATGGCAGCTTGCAGGGCTTTCCCTGGAAAGGATTGGGGAGGTGCTCAAGCAGCAAGCAAGCGGACCGCTGCCGCCAGCGCCACGGCGAGCGGGCACAGTGGAAGTTTGGAGCCACCTGGTTGTGGCTGATGGCGTGGAAATCACAATGGAACCTGGCCGAGCTGGCCTGAACCCTGAGCAGGTGCGAGCCTTCTTTCGCGGCGTGTTGCAGGTTTATGAACAAACTCAGAACGGAGGGGGAGAACGATGAGCAGTCTGGCATGTGCAATGAAAGGGATTCGCGGCGAACGGGTCGCCCTGACCGGCGTCTCTGTAGCATCTGTTCTGCGGGATCTTCTGGCGGAAGTGACCATGCGCCAAAGCTACCGGAACGAGGAGGCGGTCAATATCGAGGCGGTCTATACCTTCCCGCTTCCGTTGGATGCTGTGCTGCTGGAGCTTGAAGTCGAGATCGGCGGGCGCGTTCTGAAGGGTGTCGTGGTGGAAAAGAAGGCTGCCGAGGAGAAGTATGAGGACGCCATCGCAGCCGGCGATGCGGCCGTCATGCTGGAGCAACTGGAGCCTGGGCTGTTCACCATGAACGTTGGCAATCTGCTGGCTCAGGAAAACGCAACTGTTACCATCCGATATTCGCTGATGTACCGCTGGGCCGGTGAGCGGCTCCGCATCTTCGTTCCCATGTCAATCGCAACGAGGTTCGGTGATTCGCCCCATGCTCCGCATCAGGTGCCAGAGTCTTCGCTCACGGTGGAGAATCGTTTCTCGCTAAGCATGGAGGTCTTCGGAAGCCTGCGACAAGCACAGTTTACCTGCCCCTCGCACACGGTCGCGCTCGCACACCAAGCGGATAAAACTATAATCTCGCTGAGCGAAGAGCAGGCCGCTATGGACCGGGACTTTGTGCTGAATGTGCAGGCACCTCGGACCTCGCGCAGCTTCGCGTTATGCGGCTCAGATGGTGAAGGAGTGGCGGCGGTAGCGAGCTTCCAGCCTTTCTTTCCAGGCCTTCATCAACCAAGGCCTTTGAATCTGGCAATCCTCATCGATTGTTCCGGCTCAATGCAGGGCGATTCGATTGCCCAGGCGAAAAGAGCATTGGAAGGCATTCTCGATGCTCTACAACCTGCCGACCAGGTGGCGCTTATCTCCTTCGGCAATGCAACCCATTCACTGTGGGAACGCCTCACCCCCTGCACCGCGGCCAATCGCGAACTCTCCCGGCACTTTGCGCGGCAACTCGATGCCAACATGGGCGGCACTCAGATCGGCGAAGCATTGCAATCGGCCTATCGTGTGCT
>CAZPZL010000351.1:0-3304 GCA_964590925.1 uncultured Granulicella sp. | reverse complement strand
ACCGCCCTCCAGCGCCATCGCCGCAGGCAGTGATGAGGTATTCGAGCCACTTGGAAACACGGTAGCCGCGATGCGTGAGCAGCCGGTGGTAGCACATGCCGATGCCGACGTTGATGGCGAAGAAATACATCACACAGAATGCGGCAAGGTTCTTCCACGAAAAGCAGAAGAGCGCGGCGATGGCTCCGACGTGGAAGAGCGTCATGAAGGTGGCGGTGATCCAGTTGAGGCGCCCCTGCTGGTAGGTGCGCCCCATGCGCAGATCCTGCTTGATCTGAAGGGCTATATCCAAGCGACGGGCATCCGCAGCGCTGCCGCGATTAGTAAAAGTGCTGGCGGGTGGCATGGCCACAGACGCGCTGCGGCCGGTTGTATCAACTTCGGAGATAAGGAGGGTTGTGGACATGTGGTCTTTTTATTGCCTCGCACATGTTGGATTCAACGTTAGTAATGCACGGCTCCTGCGGGGTGTAAGAGTTTTGTAATGGATGGACATAATCTTTGTTAGTGTGAAAAGACACAAAGGATTTAAGGATGAAGGATGAGTTGGCAAAGCTCGCTCCGTTTCGACTGGCTCCGTGGTTTAGCGAGCGACCGTGGGGACGCCTGGACCTGCGCCCCTGGTACGCGTCGACGGGAACGACCGAGCCGGTGGGCGAGGCATGGCTGACAGGGCCAGAGTGTGTCGTCGAGACCGGCACGATGGCAGGACGAACTCTGAAGCAGATCGCCAGAGAGCGGCTGTTGAGCGCGGGCGAGGAGAATGATTGCGGCAGGGTGGAGTTTCCACTGCTGGTGAAGCTGTTGTTTCCCCAAGAGAAACTATCGGTACAGGTACACCCGGACGACGCGATGGCGCGGGCGATGGGCTACACACGGGGCAAGACCGAGTGTTGGTATGTTGTGGAAGCCGAGCCGGGAGCGACGATTGCGCTGGGGCTGCGTGAGGGAGCGACGGTGGACCGGGTACGGTCGGCAATTAAGGCCGGGAAGTTGGAGGAGCTGATGGAGTGGGTACCAGTCGCGACTGGCGATATGATCTTCGTCGACGCCGGAACGGTCCACTCGATTGGCCCCGGCGTGGTTCTGCTGGAAACACAACAGACCTGCGACGTGACCTTTCGACTCTACGACTACGGGCGTCCGCGCGAGCTGCATCTGGAGCAGGGACTGAGCGCATTACGCATGAGAACTGCAGCAGGCAAGGTGCAGCCGCGGACGATGGATGGGTTTACGCGGCTGATCGAAGAGAAGTACTTTGCTGTGGATCGCTACGACCTTGAGGCGGGCGGCACGGCAACGCTGCCGCCCGAGGGCGCGGGATGCCTGGTGGGACTGAGCGGTGTGGCCAGCGTCGTGAGCGAGGACTCATATGCCGTAGAATTGCGGACTGGGCAGGCTGTGGTGGTTCCGGCAAATTGCGGCTGGGTGTCCGCGCAGGCTGGTGTGTCGACTTCGTTCGTGCGCTGTTTTGTTCCAAACCACCTGGTTACGGAAAGTGGCGAGTGAATTATTATTTTCAGCGACGAGATTTGTGCAATAAATTGTGAGACAGGTTGGACGCTGGGATTGGACTGAGAGGAATGATGCGACGGTTCGGGGTTGTGACGGGGTTTACGATTGCGATTTTGATGGGCGGAGCGATGATGATGGCCCTGCAACAGTCAGCGCAGACGGCAGCACCTGCGGCTGGAACAGCGCCTGCGGCTAAGGGAATTGCACCTGTTCCGGTTCTGATGCTGCTGTGGCCTGCGGGCGCGCCAGAAGCGCAGGGCGTGGCGGACGACGACAAGCCGACGATCTCGGCATATCTGCCCGCGTCGAATCCGACCAGAACGGCAGTGGTAATTGCTCCCGGCGGTGGCTATCAACACCTATCGATGGTGCATGAGGGATCAGAAGTTGCCGAGTGGTTGAACGCGCATGGAGTGGCCGCCTTCGTGCTGAAGTACCGGCTGGGACCAAAGTATCACCACCCTATCGAGTTGGGGGACGCACAACGAGCAATCCGTACCGTTCGCGCACGGGCGGCGGAGTTTGGCGTCGCGCCGGATCACATCGGGATGTGGGGATTTTCGGCCGGCGGGCATCTGACGGCGTCCGCAGGGACGCACTTCGACGCGGGTAATCTAACGACGACGGATGTAATCGAGCGCGCGAGCAGCCGGCCGGACTTTCTTGTGCTGGCCTACCCGGTGATTACCCTGGAAGACCCTTACGCTCACAAAGGATCGAGGCAGTACCTGCTTGGCCCGACTCCGGCGCAATCCGACGTGGACGCTATGTCGGATGAACTGCATGTGACCGCCGAGACGCCACCGACCTTTCTCTTCACCACCACCGACGACCACACCGTTCCGGTGATGAATAGTGTGATGTTCTATGAGGCGCTGGTGAAGGCTGGCATTCCGGCTGAGATGCACATCTTTCAGCACGGCGGGCATGGCGCGGGGTTGGCTCCAACCAATCCGCAGCTCAGTCCCTGGACTGATTTGCTCATCAAGTGGATGCGCGAGCGCGGTTACGCGGCAATGCAGTAAGTGACTTTCACTAGAAAGTTACAAAACTAATACGATTCCCTCTCTTCCGCCGAACGATAATCGATAGATGGCTGAACCGATCATTATTCAGGGTGGGATGGGTGCGGGGGTTTCGAACTGGCGACTGGCGCAGGCTGTGTCGCGTACGGGGCAGTTGGGATTGGTGTCGGGCACGGCGCTGGACCCGATTCTGGCGCGGAGACTACAGGATGGCGATCCCGGCGGGCACATGCGCCGCGGCCTTGATGCCTTCCCTTTTCCCGCAATGGCAGAGCGCGTCTGGCAGAAATATTACATTGCTGGCGGCAAAGCCGAGCGGACGCCGTATGCCGCCGTTCTTCCGCTGGAAAAAGACAATCCACGCGAGTTGGAAGAGCTGTGCATCGTGGCCAACTTCGTCGAGGTCTATCTGGCGCGCGAGGGCCACACGAATCCCGTCGGCATCAATTATCTGGAGAAGATCCAGACCGCTCACCTCTCCTGCATCTACGGAGCGATGCTGGCTGGAGTCGGCTACGTTGTTATGGGCGCGGGTATTCCGCTTAAGATTCCCGGTGTACTCGACCGCTACGTCAACCACGAGTCCGCCGAGTACGCCATTCATGTGCAGGGCGCGCAGGAGGGAGACGATGTCACCATGCACTTCAATCCGCGCGACTTCATGGAGCGCGAAGTGGGACCGCTAACGCGCCCCAGGTTTCTTCCCATCGTCAGTTCCAATACTCTGGCCGTCACTATGTTGAAGAAGGCCAACGGTCGCGTCG
>CAZPZL010000350.1:0-3306 GCA_964590925.1 uncultured Granulicella sp. | reverse complement strand
TAACGAAGTTTCATCGCGTCAACCGAAACACCTTTCCGTTACTTGAAGGAAACAGAATTTCGTCCCAATCAGAGGAAAAACAACCTCTACAAAGCCCGGCTATCCTCGCTGTATAAAGTCTGGCTATCCTCGCTCAGGAAAGATCCGCCCTGACAGCCTTTGCTTCCTGAACCTAATGTGGTTCCAATTATTTGGACAGTTTTTAGTCTTCGATAAATGAAGACACAACCCGTATTTGTCGAGACGGTAGGAATGTGAAAATCGGTTTTATCGATTTTCAAGAACTGCCTTATTCATCGCGTCTTTGCTTTATGCGATGAGTGGGTCTACCGACGAAGGCAAGTGACTCAAGCGCCTAGCCTTTGGGCACCTGAGATAGCATCGATGAGGTTGCACCCTACGTGCGAGCTCTGATAACTGAAGTCCGCACGCCTTGGCATTAGATGTAGGGAGATGAGAATCAATGTTGATACGGGGTAAAATTGTCAGCGTCCTGTAACATTCGGGGGCTAGGCTGGGGTATATGCGGCTGAGCTTTGTAGTTCCGGCGTACAACGAAGAGACGTATCTCCCGGCATGTCTGGAGTCGATTCTAGCGCAGACGCGGGAGATGAGCGATGCGGTCGAGATCATCGTGGTCAACAACGCAAGCACCGACCGAACCCGTGAGGTCGCGCTCGGCTATCCGGGTGTACGCGTCGTCGACGAGCCGCGCAAAGGATTGACCTTTGCGCGTCAGGCTGGCTTTGCGGCCAGCTGCGGAGAGCTGATCGCCAACGTCGACTCTGACTCGCGGCTGACACCGGGATGGGTCAAGCAGGTACTTACTACGTTTGCAACAGAGCCGAAGATGGTGGCCTTCAGCGGGCCGTTCGTCTACTACGACCTGACGCCGGGCCAGCGTGTGACGGTGCAGGTCTTCTACGCCGTGGCCTTTATGGTCTACGCTCTGAATCGCTATGTGCTGCGTGCGGGGTCGATGGTGCAGGGCGGCAACTTTGTGCTGCGGCGCGAAGCGCTGGAGCTGATCGGGGGCTTCAACACCTCGATTGCCTTCTACGGCGAAGACACCGACATCGCGCGGAGGCTGAATCGCGTGGGCAAAGTGAAGTTTACCTTCGATCTGAAGATGTACTCCTCGGCGCGACGGCTGAGGAAGGAAGGAATGCTGACCATCGCTGCGCGGTACACCATCAACTACCTGTGGACGACCTTCCGCAAGAAGCCATTCACGGAAGAGTACATCGACATCCGCGAGCAAGCCAGTAGCGCTTCGCTTATCGTCGAGCAAGAGGGATAAGGCTGAGTCTCTGTGGTGCGCGACAGAATAGTCGATGCACGACGCGTCTTCAGGCGCATGAATTGCGGATTTTGAAGATGCCATGACGTAACCTTGAGTGTCTGCGAGATGCGTTTTGCAATGTGTTCGAAGCATGTGTGCGCATCAAGTTGGCTTCCTCAACCAAAAAAAGTTGCGATGAAACAACGATTTTTCTTGACACAGATTTTCATCAAAACTATACATTCGTTAGCTGCATGTTTCGTTGTTGCAGCTTCGATGTCCAATCGATAGGGAGAATAGACGAATGGCAACCAAGAAAGCAGCCAAGAAGGTCGCGAAAAAGGCAGCCAAGAAGGTCGCGAAAAAGAAGTAATCCAACCCAACAGGCAAACGCAGAACGGGGGGCGCTGACCAGCGTCCCCCGTTCTGCGTTTATTCTGAAATTGCGCGAGCCGCGCCGATATTGGTTATTGCGCGCTTTTCGGCATCGACAGGTAGCCCGAGACGCTGTTCTTATCGATGCTGTTGACGACGATCTCAAACAGGGCCGGGGTCTTGCCGGAGTAGAACTGCACCGGCTCGTCGAGGGTCTTATCCTTCTTCTCGATGTTGCGATCGTCCGAGCTGACGAGGAGGTTGAATCGTCCGCGCTTGCTGTCCACCTTATCCAGCTTCAGCTTGATGGGCGAGAGCAGGGTTGGCTGCGCTCCCTTATGCAAGGTGAACTCGACGTATGTGCGATCGCCCTTGTGCTTCAGCTCTTCGAGTTCATCGTGGTTGGTGGCGATCAAGCCGCTCATCACACCCGCATCGCCCATGACGCGCTGAAGCTGGCTCTTGGTGGCGTCCAGGTCGCTGCGCGTGGTGGCGACATCGGTCTTAACGCCGCCGACATCGGTCTTCACACTGGCCACATCGCTGGATACAGCGCCGATCTGTTGCTCGGCAGCCTGCTGCTGCTGCGAGAGCTTCGCTGTCTCTGCGCTCTGCGCTTTTGCCGCAGCCTTCTGAGCGGCAAGTATGACTTCGGTGCGTGCGTCGATCTGCTTCTGAGTGGCGCCGACGTTCTGGCCCAGAGTGTCGGCGGTGGCGCGCAGACGAGCATTGGTGGCTTCGACTTGATCGCTCAGCTCCACGTTCTTCTTGTCGGCAAGGACCTGCTTCTGCTCGGTCGAAGCCAAACGGTTTTGCAGGCCGAAGCACCAGGCCAGCGCCCCGATACCCAGCAGAACGGCAACGATTATTCCTGCAATGAATGCTCCCGTGGTGCTTCGCTCGATAGTGACGGATTCTGAATCGCTCATGACGTTTTCCTTTCGTTCCTGCTCGCAAGTGGGTTGACTCCCACTGATTTGGGACGCCGGATCGACGCCGATGGTTGCACCGCGTGTTTGCATCGCCGATGCGTCGCACGCATCTAAGAAACTATAGCTCAACGAGAGGGTTGCCCGTCCGACACAACGGGATATGGCTTGCACTGGAAGTTCAATCTTCGTCCGTTCGGCGCGCCAGTTTGGGAAGAGTTCTACGATAGCTGGAATCTCTTATTTTGTGACAAGGATTCTCTTTGTGGGATATAACAGTATCCTCTAATCCCTTTTTTCAGAAAGGTACGTCTATGTCTGCTGTTCTCCCGTTGAAGGGTCTGGAAGGCGTCATTGCCACAAAGTCGTCAATCTGTTGGATTGATGGGGATGCTGGCGTATTGTCCTACCGCGGCATTGACATCCACGAATTGGCCGATCACTCGACCTTTGAGGAGACGACCTATCTGCTGTGGTTTGGTGTTCTGCCCAACGAAGCACAGTTGGCAGAGTTCAAAAAGGAGTTGGCGCAAGCCCGCACGTTGAACTGGCGTATCTACGATTTTCTGCGCAGCGTACCGACCGACGCCACACCAATGGAGGTTCTGCGTACGGCCGTCAGCCTGCTCTCGCTCTACGACCCGGACGAGAAGGATACCTCTCACGAGAGCAACGTGCGCAAGGGCTACCGGCTGACCTCGCAGATCGCCATGATCGTCG
>CAZPZL010000349.1:0-3307 GCA_964590925.1 uncultured Granulicella sp. | reverse complement strand
TAGGCGAGACGCTGGAGAGCGGGAAGATGGAGAGCGTGCCGCTGAACGGGCGCAACTTTACCGACCTGATGGCAGTGCAGCCGGGTATTGTTCCGTCGAATACGGCGCAGCCCGGCGCAGTGATTATGACTGGAGTCGCTGCAACGCCACCGTCCGGCGACGCCAACCCTGGCAATCTCTCCATCAGCGGGCAGCGTGAAAGCTCGAACGGCTTCCGCGTGAACGGAAGCGATGCGGAGGAGGACGTGAATATGGGGACATCGATCGTGCCGAATCTGGACTCGATCGAGAGCTTTCGCGTACTGACCAGCAACTTCGACGCAGAGTATGGTAACTCCAGCGGCGGGCAGGTTCTGGTCGTGACGAAGTCGGGCGGTGCAGCGTGGCATGGCTCGGCCTTTGAGTTTCTGCGCAACACGGCGCTGGATGCGCGCAACTACTTTTCGCAGGATCGCGCTGCCTATCGGCAAAACCAGTTCGGTGGAACGATTGGTGGCGCGCCACTTCGCGGCAAGAACCTGTTTCTCTTCGGCGACTATCAGGGAACGCGGCTGACCGAAGGGATCGACACCGGCAATATCGCGGTGCCGACGACGGCCGAACGTGGGGGTGACTTCAGCCAAGTGCCGCTTACGGGAAGCGTGAACGGAACGGCCTGGGCGACGCAACTATCCACGCTTCTGAAGCGCAGCGTGACGCCGGGTGAGGCTTACTCTGCGGTCTTTCCTGATGGAAAAATTTCGCCAACGGCTTGGTCGGCACCGGCGAATTACTTGCTGAATTCGATTCCAAAGCAAAACGCGGGCGACGGGTTGTTTGCCACCTCCGCCGAGGCCGAGACACTGCGCGACGACAAAGGCGCTCTGCGCATGGATTGGACTCATGGCCGAGGAACGCTGACTGCATACTACTTCCTCGACCAGTATTGGCTGGACAATCCTTACCCCACCGGCACGGGCGGAGCCAGCGTTCCAGGCTTCGATGCTACTTCCAGCGGGCTGGCGCAACTCGCCAGCGTGGGAGATGTTGTGCCGATCGGCGAGGCTTCGCTCAATCAGATCCACCTGAGCTACATGCGCAATGCGAACGCCGTGGGACAGCCCAAGGGCGGTGTGGGTCCGCCGCTAGCCTCGCAGGGATTTGCGATCGGGTCAAATTGGCCGAACGGAACCGATGGAATTGTTGCTCTGAAGCCATCGACTGTGGGCATCGAGAACGTCGCCTTCAATGACTTCACCCTTGGTGTGGATACCACTGCCATCGTGCAGGCCGAGAATATCTACGAGGTCAGCGACGCCTTCTCGCGGATCGTGGGCAAGCATGGGCTGAAGTTCGGCGGAGAGATTCACGCCAACCAGATCAACACGCATCCCGACGTGATCTTCAACGGCAGCTTCGCCTTTAGCGGATCGGAGACCGGGGTGGACTTCGCCGACTTCCTGCTCGGCGTTCCATCAAGCTACACGCAGGGACAGGCGAGCAGCTTCTACAACCGCAATCTCTACATCGCCGCCTTTGCACAGGATAGTTGGCGTGCGACCCCGCAGCTGACGGTGAACTACGGCGCACGCTGGGATCGCATCCGCCCGTGGGAGGAGAAGTTCAACCAGCTGCAGACGCTGGTCGAGGGCGAGCAGTCGCAGGTCTATCCTGGCGCGCCACTGGGGCTGGTCTTCCCGGGCGACCCCGGAGTGCCGCGCTCGCTCGCTCCGGCGCAGAATAATCTTTCGCCGCGCATCGGCATTGCGTACTCACCCGCTCCTGCCTCGCTTTGGCTGAGTAAGCTCACCGGCCCTACTGGACAGACCAGTATTCGCGCTGGCTACGGGGTCTTCTATACCGCGTACGAAGGACTGTCGGCGGGCATTATGAGCGCTAATCCGCCATATGGCTACACCTACACCTCGGCTGCACCTCCGCTCTTTGCATCGCCGTTTACCGTAGCTGCAACAGGCATCAGCGCGGGGCAGCGCTTTCCATTGCAGAGTGTGCCGTATGGTGCCAGCCGCACACATCCCAACAACACTGTCAATTGGAGTCAGTTTGAGCCGCTGGTCGGCATTCCCGCCGTCGATCCGCGCGACGTAACGCCCTACGCCGAGCACTGGATGGCTAGCGTGGAGCGGCGATTCGGCACGGCCACGCTACTGAATCTCAGTTACATCGGAGCGGCATCGCATCATCAGCTCGCGCTGGAAGAGGCGAACCCGGCTGATCCGGCGCTTTGCCTCAGCCTCGGCTCGACACGCTGCGGCCCGTTCAACGAGCAAGCTGCGCGCACGCGCACGCAGTTCGGTTCTGCCTTTGGCAGTGTCGAGTTGCAGCGCACCATCGCCAACGCCGGCTACAACGCGCTGGAGGTTTCTCTGAACCACCGCACCCACGGACTGGAGCTGCTGGCCAGCTACACCTTCAGCAAATCCATCGACCAATCCGCAGGATTGCCCGAACCGGTGAACCCCGTCAATCCATCGCTCAGTCGTGCACTCTCCTCCTTCGACATGCGACATAACTTTGTCACCAGCTTCCACTACGAACTTCCCAAGCTGAATGTTGGAAGCCACCTCAACTGGCTCGCCAACGGCTGGGCGGTGGCGGGAATCGCTCGCTTCACCTCGGGGCTACCGGTGACGCTCGTCAACAACAATGACACGTCGCTGCTGGGAACAATTCCAAACGGAATTAACAACGACGGCGTGGACACACCAACTTGGAGCGGTCACTCGCTCACCCTCAACCGCAATCCACGCAACGGCGCGCCAGTCTTCGACGCCAGCCAACTAACACTGCCCGCGCTGGGAACGATGGGCAATGCGCGGCGACGCTTGTTCTCCGGTCCTGGCATGGAGAACCTTGACGCGACTCTCTCTCGCACGCTTCTTGTCGAAGGAACCCGCGCGCTGGAACTCCGCGTGGAAGCCTTCAATCTGCTCAACCACGCGCAGTTCTTCGGAGCAGCTTCGGTCGAGGGCAACATCTCCAGCGGCAACTTTGGCCAGTCCATCAGCGCAATGCCCCCGCGCCTGATGCAGTTGGCGCTACGCTACCACTTTTGATTGGAAATTCTTACCGTTCACAGCATCCTGATCACGCGTGCTCCGGCAGAACTCTGCATAGGTTTGACTGGCCGTGTAGTCTTCGCGTCCGATGGATGGCTTCGAGGATGTGATTCAGTAAATCGTTCAGCTCAAAGGATTGCTTTCGTCCGCTCATACCGGTAGAGCCTCGGCGATCACCTGATCCCGCAAACGTATATCGGAGCCGATAGCCGACCAGATACTCGCTGATGATGTCTTTGATGTAGCGG
>CAZPZL010000348.1:0-3320 GCA_964590925.1 uncultured Granulicella sp. | reverse complement strand
GCCAAGGACAAGCTTATCCGCGCCGACGATGAGAAGCGAGCCAGCGAAGAGATTCAGCAGCTCACCGACATCGAAATCAAGCGCATCGAAGATCTCTTCAAGGCCAAAGAAAAAGAGATTCTCACCGTCTGAGTTCCACGACTCAACCAATCAAATACTGGATGCCGAACATACCGACAACAACACGCAGAACCCTGCTGACCTCGGGCCTCGTTGCCGGGGTCGCAAGACTGCTTCCGACATCGGGCCTCGCCGCCACCATTGCGCAGCCAGCCTCGACTCCCGCTGGCAACAGCGATCGCACTCTCTGGTTGGATTTTCTTCAGCGCGTCTCCGAGCCGGTTCTCTCCTGCCTCAGCCGCCGCGAACTCCGCGCCAAGATGCCGATTGAAGCCGTAGCGGGCCAGCAACGAGACCGCGCTATAGTCTCGCCGCTGGAGGCCACCGGTCGTCTGCTCGCAGGGCTCGCCCCTTGGCTTGAACTGGATACCGAAAGCTCCGAATCGTCTCAGGAAACGACCCTCCGCGCTCGCTACCGGAGCTGGGCACTCCAAGCCATTGAATCAGTGGTCGATCCCGCATCGCCCGACTACATGCACTTCGCGGAGGCCGATCAGACTCTCGTCGATTCCTCATTTCTGGCATTGGCCCTGTTACGCTCGCCCCGCCAGCTATTCGATCCGTTGGACAAAACCACGCGAACGCGCCTAGTCTCTGCACTGGTCAAGACCCGAGAGATGCAGATTCACTTCAACAACTGGCTTCTGTTTGCCGCGTTAAACGAGGCCACCCTGCGCTTACTTGGCGCAACATGGGATCGTATGCGCGTCGACTACGCGCTGCGCCAGCTCCAGACCTGGTATCTGGGCGATGGCACCTACTCCGACGGCCCCCAATTCCACGCCGACTTCTACAACAGCATCGTCATCCATCCTTACCTGTTGCAGCTCATGGACACCATCTCCGATGCCGATCCGGAGTGGAAGGCGATGCATGGAGCCATCACCCGACGCGCTCAGAGACAGGCCGCCATTCAGGAGAGGATGATATCGCCAACCGGAGAATACCCCGTTCTAGGACGCTCCATCACCTATCGCGGCGGCGTCTTTCACCTTCTGGCCGACGCTGCCCGCAGGCAGATACTCCCGTCGCATCTTCTGCCGCAGCAGGTGCGCTCTGCGCTTACGGCAACACAGCAGAGGACATTGACCAGCCCCGGCACCTTCACTACAGATGGATGGCTCCAGATCGGCATCGCTGGCCACCAGCCATCCCTCGGCGAAGGATATATTTCGACCGGGAGCCTATACCTGTGCAGCAATGTATGGCTCCCCCTGGGACTACCATCGTCGAACAGCTTCTGGTCGGCGCCCTATGCCCCGTGGACACAGGTCTCAGCATGGTCAGGCAACGACATTCCAGCCGACCACGCAGCAAGCTAGAGATCTGCGCCTCGATAATCGCCGAGCCACATCACTGCCGCGCGAGCCTCTTCGGCGGCGATCTTGCGATGCTCTGCGGCCTCAGCCGTAAATGCAATGGGCGCGTCGGCAAAGCGTACCTCAATCTCGATACCGCGCACCGCAAGCAGGCGAAAAACATGCGACGCCAGTGGCGTATCGTCCCAGAAGCAGACGTTGGCCAGCGATAGATTGGGGCCGTTCTCCTCGGTGAGCCGATAGCGGATATGCGCCGCCGTAATTGGCTGGCCCGCCTCGATCGCCTGCACCAGCAGCCCGGTGTGGAACCTCAGCACCGTCTCGCCCAGACTGGTCGTGCCCTCGGGAAAGAAGACTAGCGGTAGCCCAGCATCAACGGCAGACTGTGTTGCCACCTTCACTCGCTCCGCCGCTCCGCTGCGTCCGCGCTCGACGTACACCGTACCTGCCATCGCCGTCAGCCAGCCCAGGAAGGGCCATCCGCGAATCTCTGATTTCGCAACGAAGACGCAGCGATGCAGCGCCGCCAGAGCCACTATGTCGAGGTACCCTAGATGGTTGGAGATCACCACGCCACGTTCGGGGGGGGTACCATTCAATCGCACCGCAACGCTCATCCCGTGTAGCACGCGCATGCAGAACTGGTGCAGCCATTCGGCTCTCTGCTGGCGTGTCGACGGGCGCTGTACCAGCAGCTCCAGCGTGGCGTAGGCGAACAGCAACGTCAACTTCAACCCTCTGCCCACCGACCGCCAGAATCGCAATTGATACTCCTCCTGTAACCGTCCGTTCAAGCGAAGTGCATGCCGACAGTCTATCCTGTTTTAGTGCCCCATTTGCCTCCAGCTGTTCCGCATCACTGGTTCTACCGCCGCGCCGTGCTGCCAATTCTGGCACTGCTGCGCATGGGTGCGACTCCGCGTACGCTGGCTTGGAGCATCGCCGTCGGCCTCATGATTGGACTCAATCCGGTCATCGGCAGCACGACGCTCCTCTGCCTTGCGGCTTCGCTGCGTTTTCGCCTTAATGTAATCGCCTCTCAGATCGCCAACCACGCCATGTTTCCTCTGGAGCTGGCTCTGGTGATTCCTTTCATCCGCCTCGGCTCCCGACTCTTCCGTACTGCCGCCATGCCGCTTTCGCCGCGCCTGTTTCTCCAGCAGGTTCGTCACGCGCCCGTCGCCCTCGCGCGTCATCTCTGGATCTGGGAGTGGCACGCCTTCGTTCTGTGGGCGGCTATCTCCGTGATTGCCGCGCCTCTGCTGGCGCTGGCGCTCACCCCGCTGCTGCAACGCCTGCTGACGCGCGTTCAGCATCACCAGTACCCCATCGTCCCCATCTGCGAGTAGCGGCAAGGCGTAGTGGCGATCAGCCACGTCGGAATACATTCACAGTACAAGCAGACAATCTGGCTCAGAGAGGCAATGCCAAATTCGCTTCACTCTGGGACAGAATGACAATTGCCGTGCTCAAAGTCCAAGTGAAACAAGGCCATAAGGGATTATGTCGCATGGGGCCAAGAATCTAGTCGCACAAGCCTCCGCCGAAAATGCTCTGATAAACGACGCGTCCGCTTGCGTAGAGGCAAGCGGACGGAAGTAAACTACAGCGGATGTGGTCGAGCTACTCGGTCCAACGTTTGAAGACCAGTGAGCCGTTGGTGCCTCCGAATCCAAAGGAGTTGGAGAGCGCATAGTCGATCTTGGCGGGCTGCGGCTTGAGCGGGACGTAGTTCAGGCGGCACTCCGGATCGACCTCGTCGAGGTTCATCGTCGGCGGTACGATCTGGTTGAGCAGAGCCAAAATGGTGACGCCAGCCTCAAGTCCGCCCGCGCCACCCAGCAGGTGGCCGGTAATCGACTTGGTCGAACTGACCAGTAG
>CAZPZL010000347.1:0-3326 GCA_964590925.1 uncultured Granulicella sp. | reverse complement strand
TACGCACTATGCCAGCCGCCGCAGTGCAACTCCTCGCCGCTCAACCAGATTGGGCTATTCGGCAACGGCGTTCCGGTGGTATCGAATTCGGTGCAGTTCACCACGCCGGGGACCAACAGCACGGTCCTGTATATGGCCAGCTCACAGTCCCTGCTGATCAAGCAGGTCGACTTTACGACTGGAGTAGTGGGATCGCCGTTTCAGTTGCCGTGGGTGCCTAACTCAATGGTAATCAGCAATGATGGATTCTCCCTTTATCTGGGCAGTTCCTCGGGATTGATGGTGCTGAGTTCGGCAAACTCGCTAAGCCTGTCGCGCAGTGATTCAACGTCTCCGGGAGCGGTACTGGCCATCTCGCCGGACGGGAGCACTATTGTCATCTCCGATCCAGTCAAGCAGACCACCACGGTGGAGAGCTCATCGGGAGGCGTAATCTCGACCTATGGCGGTGTGGGAACGCACGCCCAGTTCACGCCGGACAGCGGAACCCTCTATATCACCGCGGGGAATCAGTTGCTGGTCTATTCCAGCCTCACTGGATGGACCAACATCACTGCGCAAACGGCATTGCCCGCGACTCTGAAGTACCCGGTGACCGATGTCGCCATTACAGTGCCAAACGTTGGGGCATACTTTGCGGGTGGCGCTCTCCTTACTCATACGATGGCGCGTAGCTACTGCCCTGCGATTACGCCATCAAACCAGTTCGGCGTCGTCGCGGAAAGCGACCTCTTCTATCCGCAGGCTGACGACCAAGCCGTCGTCACCGACCGCATCGCTGCAACCAGCGATGGTCAGCACATCATCGGGGCCAGCGCGGTGACGGGAAAACTGACTGACATCCAGATAAAGAGTCTGGACCTGACAGGAACCGGGGCCTGCACTGCGCTGAATCCAGCCTTGACCACGACCTCTACTTCATCGGGACTAACGTTTTCCAGCTCGCTGCTGGCCTCTCTTCCTCTGAGTTCAGCGACTGCGACGGCAATTACTGGCGTGGTTCCGTCTCCTGACTCCTCGGTTGCATTTGTTACCTACACGGGATCGGGTGGTGTTCTGCCAGCTTATACTCCGTCGTCGATCGGAGCTGGAACGCTGGCTTCCATCAATTTGTCCAGCGGCACGGCGCCGATCACGGGCGTCTTCAGTGCGGACAGTTCGGTG
Source organism: uncultured Granulicella sp. (assembly GCA_964590925.1). Classification (GTDB taxonomy): domain Bacteria; phylum Acidobacteriota; class Terriglobia; order Terriglobales; family Acidobacteriaceae; genus Edaphobacter. Next base: position 2,162 of record CAZPZL010000347.1, on the reverse strand, counting down.
TTCTATGTGGGAACGTCGGGAGACAATCTAATCCACATTATCAATCCCAAAACGCTCACAGACAGCTCGACGCTGGCACCCAAGCTGACCTCTCCCAGCGGCGCGGTTGTTCCGGTGGATCTATTGGTGCAGAAGCCGCGTAAGATCACATAGAAGATTGATCGGTATACGGTAAGCCGACTGCAAATCAATTGTGAAATCTTTGGTAATCATGAAGCGGTAACTTTAGCGGCGGACTCGCTTCAATCTGGTTGCTGGCAAATATCCTGCCGCAATCAGTGAGATGAAGTACACAGATAACACAAGATTGTGGGTAATAGCCGGATTTACCCTGCTTTATGGAGATAATTCGGGCAATTTCCAGTGAAACACCGGCTCAGGACGAAGGGGGGAGCGGCATCCCCCATTTGTGTAGTATCCACATTCTGTGAATGGTGTAATATTGCTTTCGACGAATCAGTTACCAATATTTGGTTACCAAAGTTGCACAGTCTCAGGTGCAGTTGAAGTTTAGAGGCGGGAATCAAGTTGTGGAGTGGCGCAGACTTTGGCTGACTCCCATCAAACTCCCATTGGAAGGGCAGATTCAAAGTGATGAATCTTTTCTCCGGGTGGGAACAACGAGTGCTTTTCTAAACCGTACGGCTTGCCGCAAGGCTTCAACTACGTTTTGCGGAACGGGTCCCAGCTATGGATTACAGAACATTTATCTTCACCAATATCGGCGCTGTAACCGTATTCACGGTGAGTATCTGTCTGCTCGCTTGGTTCAACCGCACCGTGACCGGATTGAGATGGATTGCTGGCGGGATGGTCGTTGGTCTGATCAAGCTGATCCTGCAGGGGCTGGAGGGAAAGATCTCTCCGGTGCTCGGCGATATGGTGCCCAACGAGCTGTATCTGGTCTCCTTTGCAATGCAATTGCTGGGGTTGCGCTGGTTTGTGGTGCGCAAGCCGATTCGACACTGGTGGCCGCTGATCGCCATCGGGCTGGCTCTGGTGACCTATACCGTGTTGTTCTTCGGCAAGGTTCCGTATATCAGTAACATCATCAATGTTCCCAACATTATTGTATGTTGCGTTGCCGCGTGGATTCTGTTCAAGTTCGGACGCGGGGCCTTTACCGCAGTATCGCGCGCAACCGCGCTGGTGTTTTTGGCGGACGCGATGGTAATGACCTTCCGCGCCGTGCTGACGAATATTTTTTACAAGCAGGCCGACCTGACTGATCGCGCCCATACCGATGGCAGGTGGCTGTACTCTCTGGCCGGAATGGCATTGCTCGCCGCTTGCATGGTGATGTGCGTTCTCTGGTTCCTGGTGACGGAGCTGAGTAAGGAGTTGGCTGAGCAGGCTCGCACCGACCCGTTGACCGGGGCGCTAAATCGGCGCGCGATGGAGGAGGCGGCGTTGCGCGAGACCACGCGCAGCATCCGCTACGGTCATCTGCCGTGCATGATTGTGCTGGACATCGACCACTTCAAGCTGCTCAACGATACGCGCGGACACGCAGCCGGAGACGCTGCGCTACAGGCTCTGGTGCAGCAGATCAAGCCCATGATGCGAGTCAATGACGTGTTGGCACGTACCGGCGGCGAGGAGTTTACTATCTTGCTACCCAATACGACGGTATCGGCCGGAGTTGCGGCGGCCGAGCGTGTGCGACAGACCGTCGAGGAGCTGGAGGTTCCCTTCGAGGACGAGCCTCTTCACTTCACCATCAGCGCGGGCGTTGCTCAGCTTGACCCGGCGCAGGGCGGCTGGGAGGGTATGATGCGCCGTGCCGACGCCGCTATGTACGAGGCCAAGGAGCATGGTAGAAACTCCGTCCGCCCATTGGTCAAGAGTCACGAGATCGATGTGGCTAGAGCTGTGGTTATGCCCATCTCGTAGCATCTTAAGACTTAAGATATTGAAGACGAAACGACTATGGCCTCCTTCGCGGGGGCCAAAATCGTTTCGTAGGAATTGCAGATTCTGCGGGATTAGAGAAGTTTGCGAAATAGTGTATTCCAAGGAGCAAAGAGGAAGTAGATTCTCTTCGAGAATTGCCCTAGGCCAGGCGCTGCTGGAGCAGGGTGCGGGCGACAGCGTCGAGCACTCCGTTGAGAAATTGCACAGACTCTGGCGCAGCGTAGCGGCGAGCGATCTCCAGCGACTCG
>CAZPZL010000346.1:0-3349 GCA_964590925.1 uncultured Granulicella sp. | reverse complement strand
TCACGCACCACGGCGGCAAGCAGCTCACCCCGCATGGCGTGGGCATCTGCAACCCCGCGTTCGACGTCACCCCGGCTAAATACATCGCAGCCATCGTCACGGAACGCGGCGTCCTCCGCGCCCCCTACTCCGAATCGCTCAAACAAATGGAACTCGTGGAAACTTAAGCCGGACCCACTACAGTAAGAGGGTGTCACCACGCCCTCACATTCTTCGGCTGCGTAACAAGTCGCTCCTTCGCGGGGTTCTTCTATCTCTCGGCGCGTTCGCATCGAGTCTGCTCCTCGAGGGCTTTCCCCGCACCGACGCACTTCACAGCTCGCCCTGGCAGATCCTCGTCGTGCCATTCGCATTCTGGGGAATGATCGAAACCGCCCGCTGCATCGGCCGCAAATGGAGCCTCTACCACGCAGGCGTCCTCATCCTGCTCTACTCGGAATTGATGATCCTGGCCCTGGCACTTTTCTTCTGGCTCTATCCCCTGTAGCCCATCGTGAAAATCCGCTTCCGGCTATTGCAACGCAACTCCGTCCGTGTACCATTGTCCAAAGCCCGTGACCGCGTGACCCGCGATCGACCACGGGTTATCTCACGGGGTCCATTGGAGACTGAAATGCTGAAAGGTTTTCGAGATTTTATTCTGCGTGGAAATGTAGTCGACCTTGCCGTCGCCGTCATCATCGGCGCGGCCTTCAACGCAGTAGTTACCTCCTTCACCAAAGACGTGCTCGGCCAGTTGATTGCCGCTCTCGTTGGCAAACCTGATTTTAGCGGCGTTGTGCTGAAGCTATTAGGCACCGATATCAGAATCGGCAACTTCCTCACCGCCACAGTGCAATTCCTCATCGTGGCCTTTGTGGTCTATTTCTTTGTGGTGATGCCCTTGAACGCGCTCCTCGCCCGCCTGCAGAAGCCCGCTCCCGAAGCTCCGTCCACCACCAAGACCTGCCCCGAGTGCCTCAGCGAAATCCCCCTCGCAGCGAAGCGCTGCGCCCACTGCGCCCAGCCCGTCGCCTAGCTCTCGGAGCCTCACATACAGCAGGGCGCCCCATCCATTCCGCGCCTTTGCGGAATGGGTGGGAAGCGAAAAGTCCACATTCGCTAGCTTGTCGACTCGCGCCACGCTGCCCCCGCTATACTTCCTCCATGATTCCCATCGGTTCCCATCCAGTGTGGCACCCGGTCTTTGAGACCCTGTCCTACGCCACCGGGTATGCGGTCTTTCGACATCTTCGCGCACGCCAGGGAGATGTTGTAGACGAGCCGCAACGTTGGACCGTACTGGCAGCTGCCGCTGTGGGCGCATTGCTCGGGAGTCGATTGCTGGGCCTGGGAGAGCAGTGGCCAACCGTCGAGGCAGCCTGGCGCACGGGACATGTCCTGGGGCTGCTTTTTTCACCAGGCGGCAAGACTATTGTCGGTGGCCTTCTGGGCGGCTGGCTCGGTGTTGAAATTGCGAAACGATTCAGCGGAATTTGCCGCCGCACTGGCGACCTGTTCGCATTGCCACTATGCGTGGGTATTGCGGTGGGCCGCATCGGTTGCCTGCTGGCCGGTCTCGCCGACGACACCTATGGGAAGCCAACCACGCTCCCTTGGGCCGTTGACCTTGGCGATGGCATCGGCCGTCATCCCGTCCAAGTCTACGAAATCCTGTTTCTGATTCTAATCGGCATCGTCGTGAGCACCAGCGCCAAACTGCCTGAAGGCGCGCGCTTCCGCATCTTTCTCGGGAGTTATCTCGCCTGGCGGCTGGCTATCGATTTTCTCAAGCCTCAACCGCTCATTCATGGCCTGAATCTCATTCAATGGAGTTGCCTGGCCGGAATCGCCTTCCTCATCCTCGATGAATTCTCCGCATGGAAGGGAAAACATGAGCAAGCCAAAGTCTAAGAAGTCTGCTTTTGCAATAGTCACCATCGTGATGGCCCTGGCCTTCGTTGTAGGTGTGGGGCTCTGCGGCCTGGACTACTTGCTTGCCGGGAACGGCATCGGCAAGAGCACCGAGGAATTCGGCGTTGGCCCTCTCGACAACGTGTCGCTTGCCGTCATGGTTCTCTCCGCCATCGGTTTGGTGATTACCCTTGTGCTTTGGCTTCTGGTAACGATTCTCGGCAGTTTGACCCGCAAACAATCGGAGCCGCAAAAGCTCTTCGACGAAACTGCAGAAACGAAGCACGACAAAACCCAGTAGACTTGCCGCATCGAGAAAGGGACAGCATGACCGAGTCGAAACATTCCCGCATTACCTTTGCCAAAGTCGTCGTGGTTCTCGCCATCGTCTTCGTTCTTTCGCTCGGTTTGTGCGGGTTGTCTGTGGCTCTCTCCTCGGCCAGTGCGGGCCAGGGGACTGTCTACATCGTCATGCTGTTCGCCGGCGCCGCCGGGATGCTGATCGCTGGGTTGGGCCTTTTTGTGACGCTAGTTGTGTGGGCCGTTGCGGCCATTGCCAAGAGCTCCAGCCGAAAAGGCGCGGAGCCGCGGCAACAGGGCAACGATAGAGAAGGCTGACTTTCGGCGTCCCAACTTCAGGGGCACCTGTTGGAGGTACAAGGTCGACATGCTCAAAAAGAAGTTATTGACGCTGGCCTGCGCAGCCGGAGTTCTTGCTTGCGGCGCGTGCTTCCTGCCACCAGCGCCCTATCGTCCGCCGCCCGGACTCGACTTACATGGAGTTCAACGCATTCGGGTTGAAGCGGAGAATGTCTCCGAGTCGCATCATCTTGGCCCATCGGGTGTCGCCTCAGCGGTTGCAACCAGTATCAATTGGCTGGCCGGGGAGACCAGAGTCGCTGCATCTTCTCAAAATGAAGCTGGAGTTGCGCAGTCGGTCCTGCATGTTTCGGTCCTGAGTGAGAGCATGTTGCCATACCGGAGCGGTGAAAAGCGCTTGTCATTTCAAATCAAGATCTCGGCGACGTTGACCAAGCCAAATGGCACGCTGGCGTGGCGTGAAACAGGGGCAGTATATTCGACGACGTACCATGGCCCTTCCGAAAGCACTGCGGATGCGTGGGAAGATCCCAACGTGCAACGCTGGGTGAATGCCGAGGTAGGTTCCAAACTGGCGAACAGCATATTCTATAGGCATCGATAGAGTGCTCACAACCTTACAGCGGCGCTCGTCCAGGCGCGATTCAACACAAAAGGATCCTAATGACTGAGAAACTTCGCCCCTATCTCTTTTATGACGTGGCCATCTCCATCTGCTCCACATGCTACCGCCGCGTCGACGCGAAAATCGTCTTCGAAGACGGCAAGGTCTGGATGCTCAAGCGCTGTCCGCAGCATGGCCACGCGCGCGTGCTGGTGGCCGACGATGTGGACTACTATCGCCGCTCGCGCGAAG
>CAZPZL010000345.1:0-3354 GCA_964590925.1 uncultured Granulicella sp. | reverse complement strand
GCTTGTCGCATTCCTTCTTGATTTCGTATGCTTCGTTAAGTACGCCCGTATTCTCTCCCCAACAGTGAAAGGTGAGTATGCTTGTCGCCATGTCCCGCGTCACAAGGATTGCTTCGACACAGGGATTGTAGTCGCCGCATTCGATTTCATCGGCGATACGGCGAAGGTTGCTGGCAAGTTCAGTTGTCATGGCATTGCCTCCAGCACATCGTTGATCGCGTCCCCACGCTCGACCATCTCAGTCGTGTAGCGAAGAACAGCCCACCCCATCTTTACTGCGGTGTTGAGTTTAGCGCAATCATCCTCGTATCCCTTGCCGCGCGAATGGCGAGACTGTCCAAACTTCGTTCCCCCATCAATTTCAATGGCGATTTTTTTGTTGGGGAAAGCAAAATCAAAACGGTATTTTCTCGGACGCGCGAACTCGTACTCCCGCACAAAGGCAATTTCGTGCGCACGAAGGTGTAGGGCCAACGTCTCTTCGCCGGGACTGAGCGGTCTGGGAATCTTGCTCATCGTCGCCCTCGGAAGTTGATGTCCTGCGCGCATATTCCATACCGCGGATCATCCACTTTGAACCCATATACACGCTCAAATGTCTCCCTGTCCCGGTCTGCTTGGTCAGTGATAATCTTCCCTTTCTCTGGGGGTAAAAGCCTCCAACTGGAACTGCATTGGTGAAAATACTGGATGTCCAGTTGAATCCCTCGTATTCCGCAAGTAGAGATTCTGAGCGCAAAATCCATATCGCTGGCGTAGTGGTAGTACCGAGGATCAAGAAAGTATCCGTCCCTCGCAATAAGGGCATCGTAGACCCACTTTCGCAGCAGTGCCACGGCCATTGGTGTGCATTCGCTGACGGCGCGAGATTGGTCGAAGAGAGGGAAGTTGCGGTTTTCCGTCATGGAACCTGTGACGATGCCGCGCGGCCACTTCAGAAATTGCGAGTAGAGGTTGGGTGGAAGGATCACATCGTTCGGAACTCCGAGGATGTACTCGTGCCGGGTAAAAAGTTCAGCCATATACTTATTGATAATCAGGACAGGGCTGACGTTCTTCGCGTAGTGCGCTCCGTAGACGTGAACCTTCGGGTTCGACATATCGAGCGAGTTGAGCCAATCGACGGTCGGCTGTGTTGAGCCATTATTGACGATGCAGAGTTCAAGATCGCCTACGTCCTGGGCGCAAATGGAGTCGTAGGCTTTCTTTGTCAGGTCGAGTTGAGTATCATTCTGGTTGTATACAGCCATCAAAACAGCATTTCTCATAGAACGATCCTTTCAGGGGGCACGGCGTACCAAACGAGTTCCCATGCGCCTTCTGCGTAGCGGCGCAAGAAGAGTTTGTAGTCGGGCTGAATTGCGTGAATCAGAAGGGGAATTTGCCAGAGGTGATCGCTCGTATGATAAGCACAAACGGCCAGCACGGGCGAGTATTCCTTGAGGAGGCGTCGTGCTCCCCAGATGGCTTCGAGTTCCGATCCCTCGATGTCCATTTTAATGTAAGTGGGAGCATCGCAAGTCTCATCAAGGCTGACCACTTGGGTCACATCGTTGCCGCCGAGATGTGAAGAATAGTCCCCAGACTTTGTGAAGGAAAATTTCCCGTTGAAATCTGCTACGGCAGCCATGAATGTGTGATTGCGCGGGTCGTCAAGGCACGATAATGCCAACTTGCGGTAGTTTTCCGTGTCCGGCTCAAATGCTGTTATCCGCGAGTAATTAGACCATCGCTTGCGAAACTCAGCCACCGTGTCTCCGTCCGCCGCCCCGCAATCCACGAAATGTTCATCATCGCGGTGCTTGATGAACGGCGGAAAGTATAGTTCGGAGATAGGTGACGGGGACATCTGGTAGTTATAATCTCCACTCCTCCTGAATACACATTGGTCATTGAACTCGATCTTGGAGACTACATCTCCAATCGCAGGGAAAAGGGTGTCTCGAATCTTGTCTGGGGGCAGTCCGTGATGGCACGGTAAAACCTCATATAGAGGGGCTGTCTTTACCAGCATCTCGCGCATCTGCTGTCGTATCTCCCGCGCTGGAGCGGAGATTACAGTAGCCACCCAAGTTGCGTCCTTGTGCAATGAAGCAAGGTCAGTTGGTTCGCATACAGGAACGCCGTCGATCATCCTTCCCCACTTCGATTTGTCGTTTTCGGCAAAAGCCAAGGGAGTGATACCTTGTGAGCGCAAGTTGGCAATAACGTATCGACCGCAAGCACCCGCCCCAAAAAGTATGATCTTCTCGGTCATGGCTTCACTCCCAAACTTCCAGCTACCTGATCGACTGGATTGGCATTCAGATCGGCAAGGCCGGCGCGCAGCCACTTTGCCCACGAGTCCCAGGCATTCGGCCATTCGATGTAGGAGGGCAGTACAACGTCGCCATGCGGCCCCAGCCACACCTGCACTGCGTCTGCCCAGTCGGAGGCGAGGAAGACCGGCCTACGCGCCGCGAAGAACCCATCCCCACGAAAGGCGTAGGGCTCGACCTTCATGCCTTCCGGCACGAACTCAGCGCCGCCGGCATAATTTCCGTGAATCACTGGAATACCCATTGCGAGGCTCTCGGCCAATGGCAAACCCCAGCCTTCACCGGAACCAATGCCCAAGGTCACGTCACAGGCAGCATACGCCCAGGCGAGGTCGTCGTCCTGCAAGACGCGGTTCGATGCAATGGTTCGGTCGGTCATGCCAAATTCTTTCGCCAGTGCCGGGATGTCCCAATTCTTTCGCATTGAGTCGGTGTGGACCCAGAGGCCGACATTGACTCCGCGGCGCACCAGTTCGGCGCAGACCTCGAAAGCGAGATACCAGTCTTTTCTTGGCGTAGAGGTTGCGACGACCCCAACCAAAACCACATCATCCCTGACCGGGTTCTGTCTCAACCCCGCCACTCGATTGACGAAGGTATCTCTTGCAACCTTCCGGTCACGGGGGTAGAAGACGGCAGGATCGAGGCCGTGGGGTAGTGCTGCAATTTCTTGAGGGGCTACATCCTTTGGCCGCGAGTTTTCAATCAGTCCCTTCGCCCACTCAGTATAGGTGGCGATGCGGTCGAACTGGTAGATGCACCGTGTCAGATTGTCCGGCAACCGACCCGGCAGGGTGTCGGAGTCGATCGGGAGATAAGCCCATCGCTCAAAAGGCTTGGTACGAAGAAACTTTTTCAGCCCCTCATCCGTACAACGCTCAGGGTCGGCCAACCAGGGGACCCAACTTGGGTTCCAGCACGCGGCCAGTACTCCCCTTTGTCCTTCCGCAAAATCTTCCCAACACTGAGGGAGGTTCGTTGGGATGAGGTTATTGACTTTCATCTCGTACTGTTGCCACGGCAGCTTGCGCGAGAT
>CAZPZL010000344.1:0-3365 GCA_964590925.1 uncultured Granulicella sp. | reverse complement strand
TCTGATTCCCATTCCGCCGTTGGACGGCAGCCATGTGCTGCGGCAGTTTCTGCCCTATCGCGTGGAGCAGATATACAACCAGATCGGCATGTACGGGCTGTTCGTCGTACTGCTGTTTGGTGGACGCTGGATTGGGAGCTTATACACTCCGATATTGGGCTTCTTCGACCGGCTGCTGCTCTTACTATAGGGTATTCGGCGTCGGTTGATCGTGTGGCATAAGCAGTACGCCGAAATGGGCGGGTGTAGAATCGGGATTGAATGGCACAAGATAAATTACGAATAATCCCTCTTGGGGGCCTCGGCGAGTTCGGCATGAACTGCACGGCCCTCTGTTGGCAGAATGACATTCTCGTCATCGATGCCGGTCTAATGTTTCCTGAAGAAGAGCTGTTGGGCGTTGACATCGTTGTGCCCGACATAAGCTACCTGACCGAGAATCGCGAAAAAGTGCGCGGCATCATTCTGACCCACGGGCATGAGGACCACATCGGCGGATTGCCGTGGATACTGTCCGAGATCAACGTGCCGGTCTATGGCACCGAGTTCACGCTGGCCTACGTCGAGGGCAAGCTGGATGAGCACAAACTATTGGATGACACCGAGCTGATAGAGGTGCTGCCTGGGCGACGCTTTAACATCGGCCCGTTTACGATTCAGCCGATCCGTGTGACGCATTCGCTGGCTGATTGCGTGTCGTACGCCATCCACACGCCGGTGGGTGTGGTGGTGCATACGGGCGACTTCAAGATCGACCTGTCGGCGTCGGATGGCAACCCCTTTGATCTGCAATCGTTCGCCGAGCTGGGTAAGCAGGGAGTGCTGTGCCTGTTGCAGGACTCGACCAATGTTGATCGTCCGGGCTATACGCCGAGCGAACGCGCCGTGAGGCCGCGGCTGGATGAGATCTTCGCGCAAACCAAGAAAAAGCTCTTCTTCAGCTGTTTTTCGTCGTCGATCCACCGCATCCGTATTGCCATGGAACTGGCCGAAAAGCACGGGCGCAAGGTCGCAGTGGTCGGTCGTTCGCTGGACAATTCAACCGAGATTGCTCAGGATCTGGGCTATCTGGACCTGCCCGCAGGACTGCTGATTCCGCCGGGGCAGATACGCGACACACCCGCGCACAAGCTAGTGGTGATGATCTCCGGTACGCAGGGCGAGCCGATGTCGGCACTTTCCCGCGCGGCGGTCAACAATCACAAGCATGCGCACATTGATGCAGGTGACACCGTAGTGCTTAGCTCGCGCGTCATTCCCGGCAACGAGAAGTCGATCTATCGCATGATCGACCATCTGGAGCGGCGCGACGCCAAGGTGATTCACGACGACGGTACGCAGGGGCTGATCCACGTAAGCGGGCACGGATCGCAGGAGGAGATGCGTCTGATGATTAATCTCCTGCGTCCGAAATTTTTCGTGCCCGTGCACGGCGATTATCGCCATCTGAAGCGCCATGCGGAGCTGGCCGCTGCAACTGGAATCGTCGAGAAGGTGATTCTACTGGAGGACGGCGAGGTTCTGGAGCTGGACCAGCACACGGCGCAAAAGAGCGGCAAGGTCACTGTGGGCCGCGTCTGCATCGACTCCGGCGGCTCGATTGACGTGGTCGAGGACGTGATTCTGCGCGACCGTCAGCACATCGGCGAAGGCGGAATCGTACTGCCCATCATCACCATCAACAAGCGCACAGGACGAGTTGAGAATGTGCCGGAAGTCGTCATTCGGGGCTTTGCGGTTGACGACCCGGCGATAATCAACGAGGCGCGCCTGGTAGTTCAGCGAACGCTTGAGGCCTCCAGCGATGAGGAAAAAGTCGACTACGGAGTGATCAAGGAGAAGGTTCGCGCTGACCTGAAGCGCTACATTCAGAAGAATATGAGCCGCCGTCCGCTGATCATGCCTGTCATCTTAGAGGTCTGATTAGAGTTCCACGTTGGTGTCGGGATTGAGCGAGAGATCAGGGTGCAGATTCTTTCCCGCGCGCCACCATTGATAGGCGACCCATGCGGCGTAGCCACCCTGTATCAGCCAAACCGCAGCGTATGCGGCAAAGAGGTGATGCGCTTGCATGGGGCCGTCCCCGTTTCCATTGAGAAAAACCCAGCGATGGAGGTGATAGAAATCATTCATCGTGCAATCTCCAGAGAATCTTCTATGGCCTTCAGTGCCGACTCCTGCTCGGACTCCTGTCGGCGCCGCTCCAGAGCGTAGCGCAACGCCATCAGGAAGATGCCCCACATCGCCCAGCCCAGAACGTTCCAGTCGAAGGCGGGCAACATGGCAGGGTTGATTCCACTGTTCGGCCCACCACCGAAGACCGGAGCGGGATGCTGGCCACGCCAAAGCCGAATCGACAGGAAGACGATGGGGACGTCAATGGCAGCAAAGACCGAGAGCGCGGCGGCAAGGGTTTGAGATTGTCCTGAAGCCGACAGTTTGCGCAGCATCAGGTAGCTGACGTAGAGCAACCAGAGCAGCAACATGCTGGTAAGTCGCGCGTCCCATGCCCACCAGATGCCCCAGGCCGCCCTGCCCCAGAGCATTCCGGTGATAAGCGAGATGCTGGCATAGACGACGGTAACTTCCGCCGCCGCGATGGCAACCGCGTCGGCGGTCAGTGCGCGCAACGGCTCGCTGCGCCGCCAAGCGAGATAAAATATTGAAGCTATTAGATTTACATACGGAAAGACAAGACTCAGCATGGACGATGGAACGTGGTAGTAGAAGACGCGCTGCACATCCAGCATTGTCTCTTCGGTGGGCGCAACGAACAATGCGAGCCATGTGGCATGGGCAAGCGTCGCCAGTGTCAGGGCAAGCCAGCTGATACCAACCATTGCGTAGATGCGGGAGCGCTTCATGGTGGTAACAGTCTACAAGAATGTGGCGGAGTCCGCTCACGAAAATCGCGCGGCGAGCTACTCCGCGCTGAGGATGGTATCGAACAGCAGAAGGCAGACCGTCGTGAATGCGATGTTGTATCCGATCAAGATGCGAATCCAGTGGGTGGGATCGAACTCTCCGGTGAGGATCGCTGTGGTTGCTTGCATCATGGCCAGCAGAGCGGGCAGCGATATGGGAACCATGATGAGCGGCAACAGCAACTCGCGGTTGCGTGTGCGCAGGCCCATCGCAGCAAAGAACGTCCCGTTCGAGACTAGCGCCCATGTGCCCAGCGGCAGGACGGCCAGCATCATCCAGCCCTGACCGAGCGCGTGCAGGTTATAGAAGATGATGAAGAAGAACGCCAGCACCATCTCGACGAAGCTGACAAAGAGGAAGTTAGCCAGTGCCTTGCCGAGAAAGAGGGCCGACGGCGCCGCGGGCGAGATGCGCTGCGCCTCTAGCACGCGATTGCGCTG
>CAZPZL010000343.1:0-3372 GCA_964590925.1 uncultured Granulicella sp. | reverse complement strand
CAGGGAGCACGCTGAACATCATGTCCTTGATGGGCGTGATCATGATGACCGGCATTGTGGTCTCAAACAGTATCTTGATCGTGGAGTTCGCTGGAACCTTGCATAAGCAGGGCCTTCCGCTCCTTGAGGCTGTTGTGCAGTCCTGCAAGATTCGCTTGCGCCCGATTCTGATGACCTCGCTGGCGACAATCCTGGGCATGATTCCCATGGCGCTTGGGGCTGAGGCAGGCAGCGAACAGTATGCACCGCTGGCGAGGGCGGTAATAGGTGGCCTGGCTGTGTCTGTGGTGGTCACGGTGTTTCTGGTTCCGGCAGTTTATCTGATCATCCATGGCAGAAATGAGAAGACAATCGCGATAGAAGAGGAGGCGTAGGAAATGGCCAGACAGAATCGATCGTGGCTGGGAAATCTGGTGCGCGCGCTCCCGGTCCTTGCGGTTTGCTCCACTTCGCTGCATGGTCAGACGAATGCACGCGAGTTGCAGAAAACGGAGGCTTCACCCGTTCCTTTCATGGTCCTTGCACGGCAAAGCGCAACGGCAATACCGCAGGATAGGGGCCGGGCGCCGGCGGCATCGGCGAATGCACCGGTGCCCGGCGAACATCCACCGCTGACCTTGGCGGATGCTGAACGGCTGGCCATCAAGAACAATCCAAGAGTCAGTGTCGCTCGCTTGCTCGCATTGGCGCAGCACCAGATTGTGCGCGAAACGAGAGCGGCGGAGTTGCCTGCGGCAGTCGGTGATCTAACAGCCGAGAAAGCCGAAAATGGAAGTCGCATCTCCGCCGGCTCGCTCACAGCCTCGCGTCTCATTCAACATGCCGGAGCCGGCGGGGGGCTCACTCAGCTGATTACGGACTTTGGACGAACTGGAAATCTCGTCGCATATTCGAAGCTGCTTGAGAAGGCGCAGAACGCAGGCGCACTCGCCACGACGGAAGATATCGTTCTCACCGCCGATCAGGCATTCTTCAATGCTCTTCAAGCAAAGGCTCTCCTCCAGGTTGCAGATGAAAATGTCCGCACCCGTCAGTTGACCGAAACGCAAATTAGCGAATTGACAAAGAACAAACTCAAATCGACACTCGACCTTAGTTTTGCCGATGTCAACCTCTCACAAGCAAGGCTACTGCAACTTGATGCACGGAACAACGTCGATTCGACCATGGCGGCATTGGACGCCGTCCTCGGACTCGACATGCAGGTCGTTTTCGACCTGGTCGACAACGAAGCTCCGTTCAATGCGCCTCCAACCGATGCGGAGCAGCTCTTGCAGATTGCGCTTCAACAAAGGCCTGACTTGCAATCGCTGAACTATAGCCAACAGGCAGCGGTCAGATTCAGCCTGGCGCAGCGCGACCAAATGTTTCCCACAATCAGTGCGGGGGGGACTGCCGGTGGAGTGCCTGTTCGTCCGGGAGAGTATTACACCACGAGTTGGTGGGGAGCTGTCGGCGTCAACATGAGTATTCCCATCTTCAATGGTTTCCTCTACTCTGCCCAGGCGAAAGAAGCAGCGATCCGGGCACAGGCAGGCGCAGAGCAGAGCCGCGAACTGCGAGACCGGATCGTTCGCGATGTTCGCACCGCTTGGCTCTCGGCCAACACCGCGTATCAACGGGTTGCAGTGACAGACGAACTTTTGCATGAAGCAAATCTGGCGCTGCAACTTGCTCAAACACGGTACCAATTGGGACTCAGCTCAATTGTGGAGCTGAGCCAGGCGCAGTTCCAACAGACCGATGCGGCCATCGGCAACACGGACGCGAAATACCAGTACCGCCTTGCCCTCGCAACGATCAACTACCAGATTGGGGCCACTCCATGATGGAAAACTTCAAGTTGAAGGTGTTCCGCGTTGTCGCGGACACGCTGAATTATCGCCGTGCTGCCGACGAACTTCACCTGACGCAGCCTGCGGTAACGTCACAGATCAGATCGTTGGAAGAGAGCCTGGGAATTGCGCTCTTCGACCGCATCGGGCGCGAAACCAGCCTCACTCCGGCTGGAGCTACTCTCTTGCAGTATGTGCGCAAGATCGAGGCGATCACGAACGAAGCGACCGCAGCGCTGATGCCATTCGGAGGGCAGGAAGGAGTTGAGCTGAGCATCGGGGCTTCGCATACGATTGCCGTCTACCTTCTGCCTCAACTCCTTCCTCAACTCTTGCACGAATGGCCCAGGTTGCGGATTCATGTCGTGGGCGGCAGCACATACGATGTCTTACAGGCGCTTACCAAGCATCAGATCGGAATTGCCCTGATTGAGGCCCCCGCGCATCGCCCAGATTTGAAGATAGAGCCATTTGAGCAAGACGAGCTTGCTCTTATTGCGAGGCCGGAACATCGCTGGACGAAGAAGGCCATTGTGAGGGCTTCCGAATTGGTGCAGGAGCCGATTCTGTTGCGTGAGGTAGGCTCTGGAATGCGACAGTTTGTGGAGGATTACCTCGAGCGAAATGGAGTGTTGCGCCAGCAGCTTCGCATCTCGATCGACACAAACTCTACCGAAGGAGTGATTTCCGCGGTCGAAGCTGGACTCGGCGTCGGCTTTGTCCCACGTCTTGCGCTTGAGAAGGCATTGAGATTGGGAAGCGTCAAAACTATACCGCTGGAAAACGGTCCAATACGGCGTGAGCTGAGCATCGCGCTGCTTAATGGGCCAGACCCTAGGGGGCCTATCGGCCGATTGCTAGAAATCCTCAGGGAACACGGCGCTCAGAGTCGGCGTCGGCTAGCTATGCCCCAAGCGGAGGTTGCTCGAAGAAGAGTGATTCTAATCGGCAACACACAGTAGCGCGAACATCAAGAGTCGATCTCCTGAATATGCGTCTACTCTATAGAAGCCAGCGCAAGGCTCTCCCAGCAGTGCGGCTCAGTTCAATGCCGCACTCAGGGGCAGTCTCTTTGGTACAGCGAGTATACCCTTGTCGATTAATCCCGTTTCTAAGGCATATTACGAGGAGATACCACCATGGCGGTGACTGTCCACACGCCGGACGTGAATCAGAAGACGGTTATTCACGCAACAGATTTCTCCCTTTGCTCTCGGAACGCCGGTCTTTATGCGGCATCCATTGCTTCATTTGCCTCAGCGAATCTACTGATGGCTCATGTCTTCACGCGCTCGCAAGCTGCTTTGGAAGTTGAGATAAGCGACAGACACATCAGCCAACAGCGGACATCACGTCTGCGGCAGACATCGCAGTTTACGCGGTCGCCTTATCCAATGAGAACGTCCTATTCTCCTGGCGAACGATGGACTCAGCCCGCGCCCCACTATGGGGCGTGACCCTCGCGATGGTTGTCTCTATTGGTCCGCTGCCGGCAGAACATGGAAGCTCTCCGGCGGTCCCAGGTAACTTGGAGCGA
>CAZPZL010000342.1:0-3386 GCA_964590925.1 uncultured Granulicella sp. | reverse complement strand
AGATTGCCATTGGCGTCCAACTCGGCGGGAATCTCCGCAGGGTAGCGGATGAGCCGCTTGGCCAACGCGAATGTCAGCGCAGAGACGCGATAGACCACGACGAAGGGAGTACCGATGGTAAGCGCCTGCACCGTCGCCGTGCCGCTGGCGACGATGGAGGCGCGGGCATGAAGCAGTGCGGCGCGGGCGTCATCGACAAGGTGAAGATTCAGCCCTGGAGTCGTTGATCTGGAATGATTTGTCCAACGCGCGCTTAGTTTTTCGATTTGACTGTTGAGCTGATCAATTGAGATCGTCGATGCAACGGGGAGTATAAATTCATACTTCTCTGAATCGAGAAAGGACTCAGACGGTCGTCCCGGCTTGCCAAATAAATCCCAGAAATCGGCACTATCCGGCGTTGCCGCTGCAATAACTAGAGGCATCATCCGCGATAGATTGGATTCGATCTCACTCCATCGACTGCCGGGAAGCAGGGCGATCCAGGTCTTTGAGAGATCAAGGCTGTGCTTCGTGGCGTACTCTTCGCGCGTTACAGTTGGCAACGGCAGCGCGGCCAGCGGATGGCCAACGAACTCGGCTGCTACCCCGCGGGCGCGATAGAACCTGGCCTCGAAGGGGAAGATCACCATCATGCGATCCACCAGCCGCTGCACCAGACGAATCCGCCCGCGCTTCCATGCCCAGAGCTGCGGGCTGACGAACCAGAGCACCGGAACGCCCAGCCGTTTGAGCCTGTGCGCCAGTCGGAAGTTAACCTCTGGAAAGTCTATGAGCACGGCAACGTCAGGCCGCTCCCGGGCGATCTCCGCCACCAGCTTGCGGTACTGCGAGTAAATGTACGGCGCGTGGCGTACCACCTCGGTGAATCCCATGTGCGCGACATCTTCTGCACGAACCACGCGCTGCTGCCCAGCCTCAGCCATTTCCTTGCCGCCTAGGCCGATGAAGTAGGCGTCTGTCAGGCGCTCTCGCAGATTGGCAATGATCGCAGCGCCGTAGTGGTCGCCCGAGGCCTCGCCAGCGGAGAGAAAGATGCGCGGATTGGATTGATTTGCGATGCCTATGAGTTTATCTCGCTGAGCGATTTTGCGCCGCTACAGACTACTGCTTGGTCGCGGCGATGGAAAGACTCAGCGCACTGGAAAACCGAGCAGCACCGGTTCCCTCTCCAATCGGACGGCAAATGCACGTTCGACGCCCGCAATCACGGCGTCGCCGAGAGAGACGATCTCCGCCGCCGTGGCATTGCCAAGGTTGACGATCGCCAGCACATGCTTGCTGGAGAGCGCGGCACGCCCCATCGCGAATCCTTTGCCGAAGCCCGCACGCTCGATCAGCCACGCTGCGGAGAGCTTCACCATTCCGTTCTCGGGCGCGTATCCCCAGCCAGCTGGAAACTGCGGCACCTCTTCGACGCGACAGCCTGCGATCTTGGCTAGCCGCACCACCGAATCGGCCCGCGCCACGGGATTCTTGAAGAACGAGCCTGCGCTGCGCGAGTCAGGATCGTCGGCGTCGAGCAACATTCCCTTGCGACGGCGAATCTCGCGCACAGCGGTGGCCGTCTCGGCCAACGTTGGCTGTGCCACACCACACTCAGCGAAGTAGTTCTTCACGTCGCGATACTGGAGGCTGGGCGGTTGGTCGAGCCGCAGCGCGAACTCCACGCGGGTGATGGCGTATCGTCCCTTGTGAGTCGAGTTGAAGATGCTGTGGCGATAGCTGAAGCCGCACTCGGAGGCCGACAACTCGACCACCTGCTCGGTTTGCAGGTCCAGCGCGTGCACGCGGATTATGGTATGCGAGACTTCCTGCCCATAGGCTCCAACGTTCTGCACCGGCGCGGCTCCAACGCTGCCGGGAATTCCAGCGAGACACTCGACGCCCGCGCCATTGCTTTCGACCGCGAGGCGCACAACGGCGTCCCACTCGATGCCCGCGCTGGCTACGATGCGTGCCTCGCCATTGCCCGCGCCGTCGGTCCACTCCATCTCTCCGCCAGCCAATCGCACGACCAAGCCAGTAAAACCCTCGTCAGCAACTAGCAAGTTGCTGCCTCCACCCAACAGGAAGAGAGGCACATTTTGAGCGCTGGCAAAGCGCATGGCTACAAGGACTTCGTCCTCAAAGCTGGTTTCGACGAACCAGCGCGCCACTCCACCTACGCCCAGCGTGGTGTATTGCGCCAGCGAAATATTCTCCAGAATCTTCACCTCTATAGACTATTGCAATCCGAGGGTATTGCAACCAACAGTTTGAAGCTGGACAACCTCAGTAATTGCCAGCTTAAATTAAATATATGTATTTCTGTATATATGCCCCTCTCCCGAAGGGCGTCTTAAAGGAGAAGACTTTCGCAGGGCATTTTCTTCGTTGGTGTAAGGTATTTTGCTGCGAACAAAATGCGGGGATTTTTCGCTACGTTCCGAACGACAATATTGTTGGGGAGAATATATTCAGGGGAATATTCCGGGCCGTATTCCCACTTCGGAAATAGTTAATATCTAGTTTGTTTTGTGATATTTATTTCTAAACTATAAGGCAAATTCTGGGTTGCACAGAGGCTAAGAGGTGGCTTATTTGATTCCAGCTTTTTTTTCTTCTTCTCCATTCATCTGAACGCATCTTTTCGCCGATAAGAGGAAGAGGTCATGTCAAGCAACCACTTCATCTCCGCAGGTTCGTTTCGACAGCCACTCGCCGAGTCGCAGAACCGGGGGAATTCCGACGCAAATGCACCCAGTGCAGTTCCACTCAGTCAGCGCGATCCAGCGCTGTTGGGCGACAGTGTAGCCATACGGCGTCTTCGCTCGCAGATTCAACGCATTGCGCCATATTTTCGTACTGCATTGATTCGCGGGGAGGTTGGCTCTGGCAAGCAGCTCGTTGGGAGAGCCATCCACGCACTTTCACCGGGAGCTGACGGGCCTTTCATCGTCACCAAATCCTACGTTCTGGCCGAGTCAGTCGCCAACGGCGAGACAGTACGCTCGTCCGCCAGTCCATCGACAGCAAGCCTATTGGAATCGGCCAGTGGTGGGACGCTGTATCTGGATGGCGTAGGCGAGCTACCGTTTGCTCTACAGGCATCGCTGTTCCGTTTTATCCGCGCCTGCGAAGAGCGACGCACTGTTCCTGTAACCTCAAATGGCAACACATTCCGCCGTCCGTCCCCGCTCGACAATCGGTTGACACCGCCACGCATTCTGGCCGCGTCTGACCGCGATCTGCGCACACTGGCGGCAATCGGTCAGTTCCGTCAGGACCTGTACGCGCGACTCTCGGCTGTGGAGATTCTGGTCCCGCCGCTGCGCCAGCGCATTGAAGACATTCCCATTCTGTCGGCGTGGCTGCTGCGCCGTCTGGCCGAGAAGACCGGACAG
>CAZPZL010000341.1:0-3412 GCA_964590925.1 uncultured Granulicella sp. | reverse complement strand
TGACCGCCTAACTCCAAGCGAAAAACAATACCTGCGAGCAATGGCGGAGCTTGGTTCTGATCCGCTGCATCGTTCAGGTGATATTGCAAACTCGCTCGGAAGAGCGGTCAGCACTCTAGGTCCACTCCGTCAAAAACTGATTCTCAAGGGCATGATCTGGAGTCCCAGTCACGGTGATACAGCCTTTACCGTTCCCCTCTTCGACGAATACATGAAGCGCATCATGCCGGGAGACGACTGGAAGCCCGAATAATTTGCAACACACATAAACCTTATGAATATTCTTTCCAACTGGCTCCGCACATACGTCCCCGGCATTTCGGTGGACGACCACCAACTCGCCGAAGATCTGACCCTGCGCGGCATTGCCGTCGAGGGTGTTCACTCGCTCGGTGCATCGGCCGACGGCAAGTCCAATGGGCATCTCTTCGAGATGGACATTACTACCAACCGCGTCGATGCCATGAACCACTACGGCATCGCGCGAGAGGCGGCGACGATTTACAACCTGCCGCTCGCGCCGCTAGACACCGCTCTGCCTCCCGCGCAACCGACCGCGCAGTCCTTCCCGGTCGAGATTGCCGACGACGCAAAGCATCTCTGCGGGCGCTTCACCGCGCGCGTTCTGCGCAACGTTGCCATCGCGCCTTCTACTGGCGTCATCGCCGAGTATTTTGCGCTGCTCGGATCGAAGCCGATCTCGAACGCCGTCGATGCCTCGAACTTCGTTCTGCAAGCAATGGGCCATCCCACGCACGCGTTTGATCTCGACAAGATCGACGGCGGCATCATCGTTCGCCTCGCGCGCAAGGGCGAGAGGCTGCGTCTGCTCGATGGCACGGAACGTATGCTTGAGGCCGACGACCTCGTCATCGCCGACCACTCGAAGGCACTGAGCATTGCAGGCGTGATGGGCGGCTGGGATTCGATGATTACACCCCAGACGAAGAACATTCTGGTCGAGGCCGCGTGGTTCGATCCCGCCAGCATCCGTCGCAGCTCTCGTCGCCACGGCCTGCACACCGACGCATCGCACCGCTTCGAGCGCGGCGCGGACTTCAACGCCTGCCCCGCCGCAAACGCTCTGGTCGCAAAGTTCATCCTCGTTTCCGGTGGCGCGCCCGAGGGCGAACTCATCGACCTCATCGCTCCCACCGTCGCCGCGCGCACTGCATCGCGTCCGCCGATTGCGCTCTCAATCAGCCAGGTGCAGCGTCACCTGGGAACCACGCTGGACAGCAAACCTGGCCAATCCGCTCTGACCGCCGATCTCGTTAGCCAATACCTCACAGCACTTGGCTGCGAACTGACGCAGGCGAATACCGCCGATCCAGCCTTCTCCGTCAAGCTGCCGAGCTGGCGACTCGACCTCGAGCGTGAGATCGATCTGGTCGAAGAGGTTGCGCGCGTCTACGGCTACAACCGCTTCGCCAACACCTTACCCGCGGCCTTGCCCGTCATCGCGCACCCGCTGGCAGCGGCGGAGACCGCTGTGCGCACGCGTCTTCTGGCCCTCGGCTACTCCGAGGCAATCTCCAGCACCTTCGCCTCCGATGCCGATGGATCAACCTTTGCCACGGCTAAGAGAGGCGCGATTGCGCTGGAAAATCCTCTCTCCGACGAGGCGCGCCTTCTGCGTCCCTCGCTCGTCCCCGGCATGATTGCGATGCTCTCGCACAACCTCAACCGCGACGTTCGTGAGGCGCGGATCTTCGAGCAGGGCGCAATCTTCTCCGGCTCGCAGGAAACGGTCGAAGAATCGCCCAGCCTCAGCCTCGGACTCACCGGCGAGTTGGGCGCAACGCGCCTGCACAGCGCAGGCCTGTATAACACCAAAGATGTCGCCTTCTTCGAGCTGAAAGGTGTAGTTGAATCTCTGCTCTCGCTCTTCGCCGTCGCACCGGACGCGCTCTCCACCAGCGCCGCCACGGTGCTCTCCTACTCCGCCAAAGCACCGGCGTGGCTTGAGCCAGGCCGGTGCGCAACAGCGCTCTTCAACGGCCATCCCATTGCGTACTTTGGAGAATTAGTTTCAGCTCAACGCGAGTCGCGCAAACTGCGCCAGCCGGTTTTCATCGCGCAGGTCGACCTTGTAGTGCTCTATCGGTTGCCGCTGCGCCGAACCATCGCCCGTGAGATCTCCCGTTATCAGGCCGTCGAGCGCGACTTTTCCTTCACCTTTTCCGACGCTGTGCAGTGGGAAACTATTGCCGACGCAATTCATGCGTTGGCAATTCCCGAGCTTGCGCGCCTCGCTCCGGTCGAGATCTTCCGCGACGCGAAGGCTGGCTCGGCTTCGACAGGGAAGTATGCGCTGCTTCTGCGTTGCCTATTCCAATCGACGCATAGGACGTTGCGTGAAGACGAGCTGGCGGAGTGGTCCGGCAAGCTCGTCACTGCGTTGACCGCGCTCGGAGGGGCCATCCGAAGCTAGGCCGGATTTAGGCTTGCGATGGATTTGGCAGCTGTCCGCTTGGCAGGTTGCTGGCAGCTTTGGCCTTTAGCAGGAAATCTACCAGCGACGCGTGCAGGCGCAGGGGAACGCGGTCTGGCCCCACAATGAGCGTCTGTACGCTGAGGAAGAACCATTGCTTCGGCTCTTCAATCTCGATCTCTGCCCACGGGATGAACAGTCGCGGGTGAGCCAGCCGCATGAAAAACGGCAATCCAAGAACGATCCCTTGTTGGTCGCTGGCAACAGTCAGGATGTTGTTGTAGCTGATCGACGTGCGCATTCGTCCGCTCTGAAAGCGCCGCTGGTGAGTCGGGAGCGGACGCTCTGTGCGGTATCGGACGGCCAGCGTGCTCCAGCCTCCGAAGCGAGCGATGAGCAGACAGGCCGCGGCTCCAATGACAATCGCGTAGGCGGCAAATGCCGCCACAAAATAGCCCAGATGCAGTTGAGAGAGTATATCCATCGACCATCTCCCGTTCAGTACAAATCCCTTCATTCAATCCCCCGACATCGCAATTCGGCGGGCTAAATTCCCATTGGGAAGGGCTTCTCGTGCATCTCGATCGAGCCATCAATCTTGCCCGAGCGCTCAAAGCGTCCCTGCAACAGACTTAGCAAGCCAGTGTACCAGTAGCCGATCACAAACAGCAGCAAAAACGGCACAGTGAAGTAGTTCTCCGTGCTCATAGCGTACCAGATGGTCCACGCAAAGTAGGTCCCAATGGCCAACTCGATCCAGGGCACAATACCCAGCCGCTTGCGGTAGACCTTGGCCTGATTAGCCTCGCCCTTTTGCTTGACGCGGTACTTGGGCGTACGTGCGAATGGTGTCTTGTATCCGAAGAGAGCCTCCATTACCGCCTTGGTGTTGGTGATGGTGAGGCCAACGCCTAGCGCCAGCAAAAACGGAATGTACAGAAACGTCTTGTACCAGGACTTGGGAAACAGCTCCTTCTG
>CAZPZL010000340.1:0-3417 GCA_964590925.1 uncultured Granulicella sp. | reverse complement strand
CAAGATGCTGTTGCCGTACCTCCTCGGGCGACAAATCCATCTTGTGCGAACGGGTTTGGTGCGCGGCAATCTGCGCCGCCCCAGCGCCCTCCAGACCGCGCTCGGCCAGGTGCTCTTTGATCTCCTGGCGGCGCGGGCTCTGCGCCTTCAAATACGCTTCGCTGTATCCCTTGATGGGGTAAGTTCGGGATACGTGTAAAAAGTGGTCACAGGGCCATTGGCTGGTCGGCGCGCGCTCGTTTGGTGATTTCCCCCACGATTCCGCGGCTGGCTCGACCCGCTATTCTGTTCTGAATTTGCCGAATGCTGAGGTCCGTGGACGTTGCAAGTGCCTCGATTTCGCCGATGACCCGCTTCGGGGTCGCTGGGCGTCCGAGATGCTTTCCTCGCGTCTCGGCGGCTCTCATCCCCGCAGTAACCCGTTCGCTGATGAGCGATGATTCCAATTCGGCCATGGCGCCGATGATGGTGAACATCGCACGCCCCATGGGGCTGTCGGTGTCGATCTGATCCTGTACGCTGACGAAGCGTACGCCGAGGTGATTGAACTCTTCCAGCGCAGCCAGCAAATGTCGTGTGCTGCGCGCGAAGCGGTCGAATTTCCAGACCAGGACGCAGTCGATCTCTCGGTTTCTTGCTGCCGCCATCAAGGCGTTAAGCTGCGGACGGCCTTCCCGACGGCCCGATACGCCTACATCGCAGTAATCCTGGACGACGAGGAGACCGACCCGCGCCGCATAAGCTCGAAGACCGTCATATTGCAGGTCCGGTTTCTGGTCCGCTGTCGAGACACGCAGATAGAGAGCCGTAAGGGTTCCGTCCGATGCCTTTGTTTGCCTGCGCTTTCGTCCAGAAAGGTATTCCTTTGCGGACATTGATTTGCTCCCCCTTATCCCCTTTAAAATATAGGCTCCATCCGACCGCCACGGCGAACCCTTTTCTGGACACTCCTATGACAGCGATTGACCGCACCGCCTACCCACGCCTGGGTCTGCGGTTGAACCATGAGGAACTCAGTGCTCGGTATACGTTGACAGAGACGGACCGGGACTTCGTTTGCGCCAACACCCGCGGAGAGGTGGGGAGCCTTGTGTTGGCCACGCTGCTAAAAACACGGCAGGACTTCGGGTGCTTTCCAGCACTCGGCGAAATGCATTTGGACACCGTGGCGCATCTGGCGTCGCAACTTGGATCGAGGGCTTCGACTTGGCCGGGCAATTCACACGGAAGCAGATCGCTGTATCGCTATCAGGCGGCAGTCAGGGCGCACCTTTCGGTCACGCCCTATGGAGACGTGGCAGAGGAGTTGGTTACCAAGACCACTCTCGAAGCTGCCGAAGCCATGAGCGACCCTGCTGACCTTATCAATCGAGCCGTTGAAACACTACAGGTTGCATCGATAGATTTGCCGGCGTTCAGCACTCTTGATCGTTTGGTGAATCGCCTGCGCACCGAGGTCCACGAGCGCATCTACCTTCAGGTAGCGATGCGCGTGACAGCGAAACAGATGGCGGTGCTAGACACACTTCTGGTCAAGCCAGCAAACAGCACGACAACTACTTTCAACCGTCTGAAGCAGACGCCGGGTCCGGCAACCCCGACGACGATCAGGCTTTGGGTCGAGCGGCTCGATTGGCTTGTGGGGCTGATCGAGCCCGACCCACTACTGGAGGGAATTGCCTATACCAAGCTTCGCCAATTTGCCGCCGAAGCCGCAGCACTTGACGTAGGCGATCTTCGCGACATCTCCCAGCCGGGCAAGCGATACACTCTGCTGCTCGCCTTGCTGCGTCAGGCACGTATGCGCTGTCGCGATGAACTGGTCCAGATGCTGCTGCGCCGTGTGCGGAAGACCCAGGCCTCCGCCAAGGAGCAATTGGCAGTGCTACACGATAAGCACCGTGGGGTCGAAGAATCCCTGATTGGCATTCTTGGCAAAGTTCTGCAAATGGCGCAGGCACAGGGGGACGACAACGCTTTCGGGCGCCAAGTAAGAAACATTCTGTCTGAGCAGGGCGGTGTAGAGGCTTTAGCCGGGAAGTGCGAATCCGTCTCGGCCTGGCACAGCGATAATGACCTGCCGTTGCTTTGGCCGATCCATGCTCGGCATCGCAGTTTGCTGTTTGAGTTGATTGATCTGTTGGATATCAGGTCGGCGACACAGGATCACAGCCTTCTGGACGCATTAGAGATCGTGCGCAAGCACCGTCATTTGCGCCGATACGAAGTGTTCGACCCTGTCGATCTTGGCTTTGCTTCGCAACGATGGCAGAGTTTCATCTGCAAGCGCAAGCCGGGCCACGACGGTATCGACAGACGCGAACTTGAGGTCTGCGTCTTCATCTATCTCTCTGATGCCTTGCAGGCTGGCGATGTTTACGTCATGGGTGCGGAGGAATTTGCTGACTACCGTGCTCAGTTGCTTCCTTGGTCTGAATGCGAACCTCGGATGGCGGCCTATTGTGCTGCTCTCGGCATTCCCGAGCGCGGCGTGGACTTTGCCGCCGCGCTCAAGGCAGAATTGACGAGTCTCGCCGATCAAGTGGATGCAGGTTTCCCCACAAACAGTGAATTGAGCGTCGACAAAGACGGAACGCCGCACCTGAAACAACTGGCCACGAGCATTCAGCCTAAAGGGTTGGCGCAATTCGAACAGGAGATCCGTGCAAGGATGCCAGAGCGGCATCTGCTCGATATTCTCAAGCATACTGAGCACTGGTCCGGCTACACCCGCCATTTCGGTCCACCCTCCGGTGCCGACCCCAAGCTTGCCAACGCCACCCAGCGATATATCTTCGCTGTGTTTGGCTACGGCTGCAATCTTGGGCCTGCCCAGACGGCACGTCATGGCCCTGAAATCGCCACGGCGCAGGTGCTGCGTCGAATCAACGCGCAGCACGTCAATGCGGATAAGCTGGAGGCGGCAATGGTCGATGTGATCAACCAATACGTCCGCTTCACATTACCCCGCCACTGGGGCAGCGACAAAACGGCGATCGCCGACGGCACGCACGTCAAGCTCCGCGAGAACAACCTCATGGGGTCTACGCACATCCG
This sequence comes from uncultured Granulicella sp., assembly GCA_964590925.1. Classification (GTDB taxonomy): domain Bacteria; phylum Acidobacteriota; class Terriglobia; order Terriglobales; family Acidobacteriaceae; genus Edaphobacter. Next base: position 360 of record CAZPZL010000340.1, on the reverse strand, counting down.
CTACGGTGGTTATGGCGGCATCGCTTACCATCACATCGCAGGCACCTACATTGCCCTGTTTACCAGCTTCATCTCCTGTGGCGTTTGGGAAGGCGTTCATATTCTGGATGCGCTCACAAAGAACAGGTCGAAGATTCAGCCCGATACGCTTCATGCAGATACCCAGGGACAAAGTGAGCCGATCTTTGGCTTGTGCCGGGTCCTTGGAATCAAAATGATGCCGCGCATGCGTGGCCTGAGTGACGCCGTCTTCTATCGTCCCGGAAAGGCAATTCGCTACAAGCATATTGATGAACTGTTCGGAGACGAAATCGATTGGGATCTGATCGCCACCCATGCACACGACATGATTCAGGTAGC
>CAZPZL010000339.1:0-3417 GCA_964590925.1 uncultured Granulicella sp. | reverse complement strand
CGAGGGCGCGCTGCGTCACGCCGATCCCGATCTGGCCAAGCCGCTGCACGCCGCAAGCGGCATTGAAGCGCTGGCAGAGCTGAATCGCTGCTCTGACGAACATCTGTTGCTCGACCTGATCCTCTGCGACCTGCATATGCCCCAGATGAGCGGTCTCGACTTTCTGCGCGAAAAGAAAAGACGTAACCTTGCGCCAGGAGTGCCCGTTGTCATGGTGACGGCCGACGACACCGACCTAGATATTCTTCGGGCAATCTCCGACGGTGCCCAAGGCTATCTGACCAAACCGTTCACCCAGAATCAGATACAAATCTGCGTAGCGTCGCAGAGGCTCGCAGCCAATGCGCCGTCAGGCAGGGAAGGCATACACGGCGATGACCGATAGAAGCGTAGACGAGCGATTGACCGGACAAATCGACGTCATCGTTGCGGATGTATTCCACATGATGCTGCAGTTGGACTGCGGCGTAACCAGCGATCCCGCGCCTGCACCAATCGACATCTCTGCCCAAGTCCAACTGAGCGGTACCATTGACGCACACTGCATCATTGAGTTCCCGAGCCAGACCGCCAAACGGCTGACCGACGCATTCATGGGCCGCGAGGATGCGTGGGAGGACACAGTCATTGACGACGTGCTTGGAGAACTCTGCAATATGATCGCCGGAGGATGGAAGAGCCAGATGATAGGCGAGGCTTCAGCCTCTCGCCTATCCTTGCCCGTCATCACACGCGGAACGGATCGCCACACTCCCGACTGCGACGCTCTACAGCTACGTAGGACCTACGCTCTCGACGACTCGATCTTTCAGATCAATCTCGCAATCCGATAACTAACAGACAGGTAACCGACAGTCCTGCACGAAAGAGCCTGAACCAAAATCGGTTCAGGCTCTTTCAGACTGCAAAACCACTCTGCTATTTATTTTACTACCGTTTGGAACAAACTGGAACCCAGCAGACTGGCAAATTCGCTGTCGCTGGAGGTGTAGGTAACCGTCAGCTTACCACCACCAGAGTCGATCGTAGTTGCATCGAGTGCCGACTTCTCGTCGGGCGTTCCCTGTGTCTTCTTCAGAATCTCCATCCCCTTCAACAGGGTTGCGCAGGTTGCAGCAGTCACCGTATCGGAGAGGTCGACTGACATATCGAACTTGACACCATTCGAGAAGTCCATCGTGTAGTGAGATCCCTTCATGCGATTCTTGACCGTGTCATAATCGGCCAACTGCGAGGCTCCGCCAAGTATGCTCTTCATCATTGTCTGCGTGCCCTTGGCGTCCAGCAGGCTCCAGATCGCGTGACTGTCAACGGCTGTCATGCCACTGACCAGATCGCTGTCGGAGAGAAAGTTAGCAGCCTCACCGTCGCGTGCAGCCAAAGCCGCCTTGACCGCCTCCTTGTCTCCAAACAGCATCGTCGTCTGATTCAGAAAGACCACATCCATTCCGGTCGATCCCATCGGATAGATGCTGTTGTTACGAATTGCAACCGGCTTGACCTTGTTCTTGACGAAATTCGCCAGAATCTCGCGAGTGCGAAACTGTCCCTGCGCTATGCCGACGATTCGCTCCGTATCGACCCCCTTTCCATCGGGATTGGCAGTTCGGAAGGCGGCAAATGCCAGCGCATCGGTGTCGGCGTCCACCTTCAAACCGGACTTGACCAGAGCATCCTCCAGCCGCTTTAACTCGGGCGGCATCACGCGCTCTTTCAACTTCATCGCCGCCGGAGAATTCAACATCGCCCGGTAGTCCACCATGATGATCTGCTGCACGTCGTGGGGAATAGCAGCCTTGGCATCACTGGAAAGTTGCGTAGCATGAGCAGACGGAGCGCTGAGCGCCAATACCACCAGCAAAGCAACAGCCATTGCCCTGCAAACACATCCCCGCGAGTTGATTCTTGATCGAAATTCAGATTTGAAGATACGCAATGTAAACTCCCGTAAATCAGTGAATATATGTCTCCGAATACAATTCGGCCTTCTGCCATTCAACCTTTGACATGCGTCTACCATTCTTCTCTGAATCGCCGTCCAAAGCAAGTGGCTGTCAGTCGTTTGGACGTGTCGAAAGTAAAAAGGTTTGCCGAAGTTGGCATCTTCCCGTCATTTCGTGGCGCGACTATTGTGTTACACCCTTTGTGCTACACGCCTTCATGTCGCAATCTATCGCCCACTGCGCAAATTGCGTCGAGAACGATAAGCGGCTGTGGCGCAATACGACAAACAGATGTGGTACGGCACGGGCGGCCTCTCTCGCCGTCCGTGCAGAAGGGGGTGAACCCAGCCCTAGAGTGCGATCTCGCCGCGTTCGTCGTTGCGAATTCGAATCGCCTCGTCAACCTTTGACACAAAGATTTTGCCGTCGCCAATCGTTCCAGTCCGCGCGGTGGAAATAATTGCCTGAATTGCCTGCTCGACCAGCGCATCCGGAACCACCGCCTCGATCTTCACCTTCGGCAACAGATCGACCGAGTATTCGCGCCCGCGATAGAACTCCGTATGGCCCTTCTGCCGACCGTGTCCGCGAGCCTCTGTAATTGTCATTCCCTGTACGCCAATCTCAACCAGCGCATCCTTTACTGCATCCAGCTTCGAGGGCTGGATCACTGCTTCGATCTTCTGCATTCCGATCATCCTCTCGCTCGCCATCAGGCCAGCTATAGCATATTACGCCACTGAGTATTGCAGTCGCATGAGTTGGATGCGCACCAGAGCCAAAGTGTGCACCCACTCCCGTTTTCCTTCGGGTCGGCCAGACTCAGCCGACCGTAATCAATGCGCCCACTCATAGCCTTCCTCGCCGTGCTGCGACAGATCCAGCCCCTCGCGCTCTTGCTCTGGACTGACGCGTAGACCAATCGTCTTGTCGACTAAAACCAGAATCGCCAGCGTGCCCACGATTGCCAATCCCCAAGCAATTGCAACGCCCACCGTCTGGTTCAGCAGCTGGTGCCGATTGCCCTCGATCAACCCGGTGGCAACGCCCTTGCCGTAGACCGGATTGATGACACTGTTGGCAAAGAGTCCGGTCAAAATTGCGCCCAGCGTTCCGCCCGCTCCATGCACGCCGAAGGCGTCGAGCGAGTCGTCGTAGCCAAACCAGTTCTTTACCTTGACCACCATAAAGAAGCAGAAGGCGCCCGCAATCAGTCCGATCCACAACGCCGAGATCGGTGTCACGAATCCCGATGCCGGAGTAATCGCCACCAGCCCGGCCACTGCGCCAGAGATCGCGCCCAGGCACGAAGGCTTGCCATTGCGAATCCACTCCGCTGCGCTCCAGCCAATCGCCGCTGCAGCTGCGCCAAAGTGCGTGGCTACAAACGCCGACGTGGCCAGCGTTCCCGCCGCCAGAGCCGATCCCGCATTGAATCCAAACCAGCCCACCCACAGCAGGCAGGCGCCGATAA
>CAZPZL010000338.1:0-3417 GCA_964590925.1 uncultured Granulicella sp. | reverse complement strand
CAGCACCCACACCAGAAGTGTTTTGACGGTCGAGTTCAATCGCGTTTCCTCATTTTCCGGCCAAAAGCACCTATCTGAAACTACCCTACTGCCAACCATCGGTTTCGACGGTGGCCAACGATCCGCTGACCGACTACCCGCTACCGACGCTCAAAATAACCATCTCCCCCGACGGCTACCCTTTAGATTAGACGCTATACGTGGACAGAAGGGTTCCGGGTTTTGGCCATTGCAGGTATTGGCTAGTCGTGCAGCACCCGATCCCGCGTCTTTCACGCGTCAGATATAGTGATTCTACTCTGCGCGGAGCGCGGATTGAGCCAAAGACGGAAGAAAACGGGGGAATACGACGTGGATGGTTTCAAATTGGCCCTTCGCCTCGCCCCTTTCGCCGTATTGTTCGCTGGGGCGGATGAAGCGATGCGCAAGAAAACAGGGAATGAAGTGCTGCGGAACAGATCCTGATGCAAAGAGTTGGAGAATCAACGACCAATTCGAACACGAGTCGGTCTAGGCTGCTGGACGCACCGTCAGCACGGCCATCTGACGCTGTGCGGGAACGACGACCAATCCAAGTTCGTCGCGCAGGCGCTGGAAGAGTTCCTGCTGGCTGTGGTAGATTCCGACGCGAAAGTCAAAGCTGCCGGATAGTCTAGTGTCGTCGACCAGAAGGCGGTCGAGCTCTGGATTGAGGGTGCGGGCGAATTCGGCCAGACTGGCCTCTGTCGCCGAGATGCCGGATGAAGCTGCACCCGAGCACTGCTTGCCTGCGAAGGTAATCTGCTGCTGCGCCTCGTCGGCCGACTGGCCGGTGAGCGATGCTTGCCGGTAGAGTCCATTGTCGCGGGTCGCGGCTGTGTGGCGATGAATCGCCGCTCCCGGTCCATTGGGCGCGGTTAGCAGATAGACCTCCATCGAGCGGTTCTCGGTCGCAATCTCCAGATGGAAGTTCTTTTCGATGGCCTGGCGCAAGAGCTGTTGAACATCTTCGGGGCTGGCGTCATTGGGCCGAGCCAGCGATACGTCGTAGCGTGCCGTGGTATCGACGGTGGCGGGAAGATCGACCAGCCGTGCATCCACGTCATAGACCTCTGCGATAAGCGTTTTCAGGTCGAGCCCGCGTACGCTCCACTGCTTCGCGCCGATCTGGATCGACAAGCTGTCGGCTTCCATTGTGGTAGGCGAGATGTGAACAGTAGGCGCGATAATCGTGGGCGCGATGTGCACCACATGCGAAGCCGTCGCCTGCGCCAGCACAGTTGTAGTCGCCGTGCAGGTTACTCCGATTATCAAAATTAGCGAGTGTTTGAATCGCATAATACCGCCGTAACTATGTTCATCGTGCGCAGGAGCGGGTGGCTATACAACTTTGGGTTCATTTTGTATACAAAGTGCTCCCGTACTGGACTTATAGGAAAACTTGCAGGCTTCGTCCGTAGAAGGATCAGGCGCAGGAGATGACGCGACATCTGGCCTCCAGATCGACTAGCCTATAGGGATGAAGTCCAGAAAGCCCGCCTCTGCCGAGATCGACGTTCCTGTATGGCTGCACAAGCTGCCCAAGGTTGAACTTCACCTGCATCTGGAGGGCACCATCGAACCGGAGACGCTGGTCGCACTCAGTCAGCGCAATGACGAGCGGCCGCTTACGCTCGACGACGCACACAACCTATATATCTACCGCGACTTTCTCGGTTTTCTGGAGTCGTTCCGAGCAGTGAGCGCGCGGCTGCGCACGCCGGACGACTACGAGCTGATCACATACAACATGGTGCGCGCGTTGGCGGCGCAGGGCGTCGTACATGCGGAGGTCTACGTCTCATTCGGCATCATCTACTACTGGAAGAAGACCGAGCCGGAGCCATACGTCGAGGCCATCGAGCGCGGGCGCCTGCGCGGCGAACGGGAGTTCGGCACCACCATCAGTTGGCTGATCGACGCGGTACGGAACTTTGGGCCGACCGAGGCTGCGCGTGTCTTCCGCAAGGCCGCTGAGCTGAGAGTCACAACGCCTTCGATCATCGGCATCGGCATTGGAGGCGATGAGGCGCGCGGGCCAGCATCAATGTTTCACGAGTGCTACGCCGAGGCGCGCGACGCTGGTCTGCGATTGACGGCTCACGCGGGTGAGTCGGTGGGGCCGGACTCGATCTGGTCGGCCATTAATATCGGAGCCGAGCGCATCGGGCACGCTCTGGCAGCAGAAAAAGATCCGCAGCTGATGGAGGTGCTGGTCGAGCGGCAGATTCCCGTTGAGCTGAACGTGACGTCGAACCTGCGCACCGGATGCTGCGCTTCGTTGGCAGACCACCCCCTGCGCCGCTACTTCGACGCAGGGATGATGGTGACACTGAACTCCGACGATCCGCCAATGTTCGGCTCGAATCTGCTGAACGAATACACGCTGGCGCACCAGGCCTTCGGCTTTACGCTGGATCAGATTCGCGAACTAGCCGCCAACTCGGTAGAGGCCAGCTTCCTGCTGCCAACGCGCAAGCTGGCTCTGTTGGCCCAGATCGAGCAGTACAGTTAAGTCCAGTTACATCTAGGCGGAGCTTAAAAGGCACTGGCTGTAGTTAGGAAAGGTCGGCACAGGTTCTCAGGATTCCCTCTGAGGCTAAATCCCATGTATTTTGTGCGACTTGCGGCGGGACTAAAGCCACTCCGTACTAAACGAGGGCTTGTACAGAGATTTCGTAGAGCATTTTCAGCGTTGCTGCGCCCGCACAAACGCGCGCTGGAATCCGCTGATCGATCGTTCGATGCGTTGCAGTGGAATCGTCAGCGAGAGGCGAATGTAGCCGGAGCGGCCAAATCCCGTTCCTGGGACGGCAAGCACGCCCTCGTTGGCCAGCATCTGGGTGAAGGCGATGTCGTCGGCAATCGGCGTCTTCAGGAAGACGTAGAACGATCCCTCAGGCCGACGCACCTCATATCCAACGCCCGCCAGCCCGTCGCACAACACGTTGCGCTTGAGCTCGTATGGCGCGGCAGCGCCCATGTTCAAGACGAAATTGCTCGTGGCTTCCAGCGACTCCAGCATCACCCACTGCCAGATAGCCGGCGCGTTGATGAAGCCTAGAATGCGGTTGGTGAAGGCGCAGGCGCGGCGCAACTCGGCGGCTCCTGCAAGCTGCGGTGACAGCGCTAGATAGCCGATGCGCTCGCCGGGTAGACCGAGTGATTTCGACCATGAGTTGCAGATCGCCGTCTGGCGGATAATCGACGCGACCTCGGGTTGGTGCCGTCCGTCGTAAACGAAGGACTTGTACGGTTCGTCGCTGATGACGACAATCTCCCTGCCCACGCTTGCCAGCATCGTCTCCAGATCGCGCAACACGCTCTCTGGATAGACGCGCCCCGTGGGATTGTTGGGCGTGTTGAGAATCAGCGCGCGGGTGCGCGGAGTGATGGCCG
>CAZPZL010000337.1:0-3422 GCA_964590925.1 uncultured Granulicella sp. | reverse complement strand
GATACGGTTGCCTGCATTTCCCGTTGGATCGGTCATCATGTCGTCGGCCTTCTCATGCACCATGATCGAGGTGCCAAGGATCGAGTTGGGAGCTCCGGGAGCGAGCGTCAGGTAGTCCACCTTGAAGTGGGCCTCGCCAGTGTGGTCCTCTCTGATGGAGATATTCTGTGGCAGATCGCCCGCGTGGTGCCCCATCGGATTCATCGTTCCGTGCTGTTTGTGGTCGGGGTTGAGATGGCCGCCCGCTCCCTTGAAGTCAGGAGCATCGCAGACCGGATTCTGGTGGATGTGTACGGCGTGCTGGCCAAAGGGAAGGTTCTTAAGCTTCAGCGTGATCGAGAGTTTGCGTCCGTCCTTGCTTTCTCTGAATGATGCAGTTCCCGCGTCCTGGCCGCTGGAGGTTTTAAGTTGAACCACCAGAGCATCACGCCTGATTTGCGACTGCAGAGCGGCTGCGTTACCAGACTGTAGTCCAGACGCAAGTATTGCTAGAGAGATTAGCGGCAGAGTGGAGCGGGAAAGAATCGAACGCATCGGTAGAAGCGGAATTTTAGAAGGTGGAATTATTGGCATGGCGATTCCTCTGGAATATTTTCATCGTTGCTGTATTGTGGCTGGCTGCGAACAAAACGAGTGGGAGCCTTCGCTGTTCGCATCGTACAGGGGCCGGATGAGAATGCTTTAGGCGATACAGTAACCGTGAAAATTCCCTAAGTCAACAGGAGTCGATTGTAAAAATGGCGGAATAGACGCGGGCAACTGATAGACTCTACTCGATTTTATGGTGGACAGAAAAGATTGAAAATATATAACACCGCTGGTTCCAAGCGAAGATTTCAGCTTCTAACGTCCGTGCGGTAGCGACTGATTTGCGTTCGCGATGTAAGCCCGCAGATGTAAGCCCGCAGATACAATTCAGAGTTTAGTCGCGGAAAGATATGGGCCATGAAACTAACGATGATGCAGTACAGGGTATCCTCGATCACGCCCAAAGGAACCTATCAGATTACTCTGGTCTTTACGGAGACGGAGTCAGGAGCGGCCAACGGGTTCATCCTACTGCGCATCCTTCTACTGCCGCTTCTCTATATGCGTAAGAAGTTCACCACGTGGAGCCTTCAGCTTACGGCTTTCTTCGGTTTGATTCTGATGGTTGCAGCCGCAGTTATGATCGGCTGTGGCGGGGGTGATGGGTCTGGCTCCTCAACACCTGCAACTCATCAAGTGATTAGTTCGGGATCAGTCAGTCTCCCCATCCAGTAGGGAACACTCTCCGGTCGCGTTAGAATCAAGTGGAATAATTTCAATGAGTTGGGGCGGACATGGCAGAGCAGAAAGTGGCGGAGCTGAAGGAGATTGCGCGTGACCTCTTTGACGGGGCACTGGCCGAGTGCGGTGTAGAGCGAGCCTTCGAGCGCAAGCTGCGCGTCGTTGCAGATGCCCTGGGCGAGCGACTGGAGGTCGAAGGTGTCGAGCCGATTGTGCTCGACCGGCTGCGGCGAGTGCGCGTTGTTGCGGCGGGAAAGGCTGCGGTGGCGATGCTGCAAACGCTGTTGGCACGGCTTCCGCTGGCGTCAACCTGCGAGCTAAGAGGCGTGTTAATTTCGTCGGAGCGACCGGCGAATCTGCCAGCGGCAATTCAGTACTTTTGCGGCGGACATCCGGTGCCGAACGCGGCTTCGTTTGCGGGCGCGCGCGCTGCGCTTGCCATGATGCGCGAGCTTGAGGGCGCTTTGTGCGAAGAGACGCTGTGCATCTTTTTGCTGAGCGGCGGGGCTTCGGCGATGATGGAGCTGCCGCTGGATGAGGCAATCTCGCTCGACGATACGGTGGAGCTTCATCGCGCGTTGGTTCACAGCGGCGCATCGATTGTGGAGATGAACTGCGTGCGCAAGCACTTCTCGGCGGTCAAGGGTGGACGGCTTGCGCTGGCTGCGGGTGGGACGCAGTGCATCTCGCTGCTGGTCTCGGATGTGCCTCCAGCGCAACTGGACGCGCTTGGATCGGGGCCGACGGTGGGTGATTCAACCACTGTCGGCCAGTGCCGCGAGACGCTGGCGCGCTATGGATTGATGGAGCGATTTCCTGCGTCGTTGCGGAGATTTTTTGCGTCGCCGGAGCTGCCGGAGACGCCTAAGCCCAGCGAGCTGACTGCGCGCGTCGGCAAGCTGGTTGACAGCGACGACCTAGCCGAAGCGGCGCGCGCCCACGCTGCAAGCCTCGGTTTCCACGCGGTCGTCGACAACCGCTCGGACGACTGGCCCTACGACGCCGCTGCGGATTACCTGCTGCAACGCCTGCGCGATCTACGCCGCCAACACGCGCGAGTCTGCCTCATCTCGGCGGGCGAGGTTGCGGTGCGCATGCAGGCGTCGGGAGCGAAGGCTCTTCGCGCGAACGCCAAGGGCGGGCGAAATCAGCACTTTGCGCTCTACATCGCCACGCAACTCCGTCCCGAAGACGGCCCTCTCGCCATTCTCTCCGCCGGGTCCGACGGCATCGACGGCAATAGTTTTGCGGCAGGCGCTGTCGTAGACGAGCACACGATTAAGGACGAGGAGGCGCGCGCGTCTGCACTGCGCGCGTTGGCGGAGTTCGACTCGTCTTCGTGGTTGACGACGGCGGGCGCGACCGTCGTCACTGGAGCTACGGGTCACAATTTGCGCGACCTGCGGATTGTATTGGCCGACGAAAGATTGTGAGGGTTTCGGGCGGAGTTGGCGGTAGACTCACCCTTCGCTGGAAAGAAGCGAAGGATGGCGCACCCACGGTTCGTGGCGGGATTGAGATTCAAAAAACTTAGGGTGGGCCACCCGCACCACCCGCCTCTTATAAGAAGAAAGCGGCGTAGCATAGTTCCATGAAAAAGACAGCGTCTATCCTCATCGTGCTTGGCAGCGGCTTAGCGGCTTACGGATTGTCCGGCTGGGAAGCGGATACGCAGTCCAGCTTTCGCCCCGGACCCGACTGGACTCTTTCAGCCGGATGGACTCTAGACAACCAACTAGAAATCACTTTCGGGATTATGTCGCTGGCTTTCGGCGCGATTCTCCGCAAAGATTCAAACTGACGCACTACCCAACGTCGAGATTTGTGGCCACCCACCCTTCGCTAGAAAGAAGCGAAGGATGGGGCACCCACGGTTGGGGTGGGATTGAGATTCAAAAACTTTGGGCGGACCACTCGCCAGATAAAATCCCTCGCTATCTCGCAACTCCATAAATCAAGCAAGTGATGCTTTTGCGGCATCGGCCAGAGTGTCAAGATTGCGTAATTCGTATGGATAAACGACGTCATCGCAGTTCTCTACAACAACGCACTGTGTAGCATACCAGCAAAGCGTTTTGGTCACGTCTTCGACACTGATGCGCCATCGTGAACCGTCGCTCAGCGTCACGGTCTGGCCGTTCTTTGAGATACGC
>CAZPZL010000336.1:0-3438 GCA_964590925.1 uncultured Granulicella sp. | reverse complement strand
GACAAGCTTTCCGATGAGATGACCTACAATGAGCTCGCGCGCTACATCGCCGATCTGCACCAGTCCGGCTTCGACACCCTTCGCCTGCGCGTCCAACTTGCCAACAAGCTCGCCGTTCCCGCCATTACTCTGGTCATGGCAATCCTTGCCGTTCCCTTTGCCGTCTCCATGGGCCGTCGAGGTGGACTGGCTGGCATCTCGACCGCCATCGCCGTCGCCATCTTCTACTGGATCGTCGCCGGCGCCTTCAGCTCGTTAGGAGAGTACGGTACTCTGCCCCCTCTACTTGCGGCCTGGTCGCCGGATCTGCTGTTTACCATCACCGGCTCCTACCTCCTGCTGCGAACTCCCACCTAGAGAGAATCCGCGTCCGCGCCCAGTCGGCGGCCTCGGCCAGCACCGGATCGTCGCCAGCGGCCCAAGCCTCCAACTGCGTCAGAAAGCGCCGCTCGCCGCTATTTCCCATCGCGATGGCGACGTTACGCAGCAGGCGTTTGCGTCCCGTGCGCTGTAGCGGCGAACCCTTGAACCAGCGCTTGAACTCGCACGCATCCATAGCCCCTAACCACTCCAGCGCAGGATTCACCAGTTCCGCGCGTGGCTGTAACGAATCCCGGCCATTTTCCATGAGTGAAGCTCTTGCTGCACTACTAGCAACTATTGCACCCTGCTGTTTGCGATTCCACGGGCAGACATCCTGACAAATGTCACAGCCGAAGACCTGTCGCCCCATCGCCGCGCGCAGGCTAGTATCTATTCCCCCCTTTTTCTCGATGGTCAGGTACGCAATGCAGCGCTCAGCAGCCATAGTGCGCGGCGCAGTGACTGACTTCGCACCCAGCAGCGCGCCGGTCGGGCAGGCGTCGATGCAGCGCGTACAGCTTCCGCAGCGATCCGGTGCGGCCAGCGAGACGACTGCTTCGTCCGCTGTTGGCAGCGATGTTACCAGAACGCCAAGTAGAATCCACGAACCAAGCCGCGAGTTAATGAGGCAGGTGTTCTTGCCAATCCACCCAACGCCCGCCTCGGCCGCCACGCTGCGCTCCAGAATCGGCCCCGTATCGACATAACAGCGCGTGGTGCAATCGGCATGAGCCAGCAAACCGCTCTCAATGGCGCGCAGTCGCTCCAGCATCTCAGCGTGATAATCAGTCGGCGCGCTTCCTCCGCCATCCAGTGCGCGCCCAGTCCATGCATAGCGCGCAATCCACCCGGAGCCAGACGGTGCAGAATCAATTGAGCGAGGCTGCTCTGCATTGAAGTTTAGCGCGCATACCACCACGGTTCGCGCCCAGGGCAGGGCAACCTGAAGCGCGCTGCGCAGCAGAGTACCAGCCTCGTCGCGACGCTTCAGATACTCCATATCGCCCGCGTGGCCCGCATCAACCCACGCTGCAAAGCGCGCCGCCAGAAGCTGAGCGACAGGCTCGTCCGGGCTACCGACCGAGGCCAGTCCAACCACATCGAAGCCCGCCCTGCACGCGCACTCGTCCAGCCAACCGCGAAGCTCCGCGGTCCATTGCTTCGCCAGCATCGGAGTAGAGCTCGGCGGCGACTGATTCAACTGTGGCTGCTTCATCTGCATCGTTTTGATCCGTTTTCCGACTACCTTAGTTGTTGCAAAATACTAATCTGCTGTTGCAAATTGCGAATCTTGATGCTGTTGCATATTGCAACACAGACTTTCCCGTCTTGTGTGCAAAATCCCTGTAAACAGCAAACAATCGCTCGCAGAATCACAATTGCTCGCTGTATGCTCGCCTAACTCAGAGTAAATCGCCTAAAATGGAATTGATGCCAAATTCCACTTTTTGCAGCTCCGAAACCTCTTCGTCGATCTCCAATTCCACCCCAACAACCGCGCACGATGCCACTCGCGTCTCCGTGGTTCTGTTCGACTACGGGCAGGTGCTCAGTGCACCGCCGAACCCCTCGGCTTGGGCGGCCTTGCGCGCCGTCAGTGGTCTCGACGAGGCGCAACTGCACGTCGCCTACTGGGAGTTTCGCCACACCTACGACTGTGGAGAACTGACCGGCGTCGAGTACTGGCGCTCCGTTGCCGACCACGCAGGCGTCCAGTTCAATAGCGCGCAGTTGCTCGCCCTGCTTGCCGCCGACATCGACCTCTGGACCAATCTCAACAAGCCCATGGTCAAGTGGGCCTCGCAGCTGCAAAGCGCAGGCATTCGCACCGGAGTGCTCTCCAACATCGGCGACTGCATTGGCGAGGGAATCATCGCACGGCTGCCGTGGCTGGCCGCCTTCGACCACTGCACATGGTCTTACCAGCTCAAACTGGCCAAGCCCGATCCTGAGATCTATCGCAAGACCGCTCAGGCGCTCCACGCCGAGCCGGAGACTATCCTCTTCATCGACGACCGAGAGGAGAACATCGCCGCCGCCACCGCACTGGGCTTCCAGACCATCCTATACACCACACAGCAGGCCTTCGAACATGAGATGCAAGCCAGTGGATGGGGCTATTTGCTCGATGCCAACACTTGCACAATAGATCGTTGACCAGATGAATTTGTGGCTTCCACCCTTGCGACAAGAACAAGCACGCCGTAAGGATGGGGCACCCACTGATGCATAGCTTCAAGCGGTCAGAGACCTAGTCCCTACTGGACAGAGAGATAGAGGGTGACAGACTGGGTGATTTGCGTACCGGTCGAGACCGAGGTGGCCGTTACCAGATACTGGTAGCTTCCGCTGGGTGAGTAACGCAGGTTGCTGGCGCTGCTATTGCCGCCGCATCCGCTGGAGCAGAGAAGCGCAACGGCTGAGACGACGGTCCACGCAACGGGGCCAGCTCTGTGCCGCGAGGTGCGCGCCTTCCAGATAAAGATCAGCGAAGGAAAGAGCAGGCAGAGGAAGTTCATCGGGCCGTTGCTGCGGGGGGCTGCCGGATTTGCGTTGGCGGCGGATTCGGTAACAGTGTTCAGAGTGGCGACCGCGTTCTGTGCGGCTCCGCTGAGGATGACGCTGGAGGGCAGCAGCGAGCAGCTTGCATACTGGGCCGCGTTGATCGGGGTGCAGTTGAAGACCACCGTCCCGCTGAAGTTGTTGATCGGTGTCACGGTGAGGGTGTAGTTGGCGGGCGAGCCGCTGGCGACTGAGGCCGACGCGCTGGAGCTGCTACTGACGCTCAGTGTGAATGTTCCGCTGGATATGCCCGTGCCGGTCAGCGGTACCGAGACAGGCGAGGTTGGGTCGGAGCTGGTGACGGTCAAGGAGCTATTGTCCGAGCCGACCGTCGTCGGCGTAAAAGTTACGGTGACTGTGCAGTTTGCGCCTGCGACCAGTGTCGTAGTGCCGCAAGGTGTGGTAATGGCATAGTCGCCGGAGATGGAAAGAATGACGTTGTTGATTGGCGCGGTGCCGGTGTTTTCCAGCGTCAGCGATAGGTTGGACGATGAGTTGACCGAAAGTGGGCCA
>CAZPZL010000335.1:0-3452 GCA_964590925.1 uncultured Granulicella sp. | reverse complement strand
AAACGGAGGTACGCCGGCTTGGATCAGAACGAACTGCGCCAGCTGCGGGAAGAGACTAGCAAGCTAAAGCGCCTGGTGGCTGATCTGAGCCTCGATCGACACATCTTGTGGGAGATATCGTCGCAGATAGCTCGTAAAGCTTCATGCATGGCGTGTGCTTGCGAATAGATTCGGCTGGTCTGCGAGTTGAGCTAGTACCATGAGGCGAGGCTGATACCGGTTGCAGGGATGGCCCTTCGTTGTTAGCACCACCGAGAACGCCAAGAGGTATTGCGCGTGCATCTGCGAGAGTTGGCTGGCAGGCGTGTGCGCTACGGCAGCGGCGTCTGACGATCCCGTTGCATTGCGAGCATTGGGAAGTGAATGCGAAGCGGATTCACCATCTGTACACAAGAGAGGCGGTTGAAGGTGAACGCAAAGGCGCAAAGAGCAAGCCCTGCGCAGGGACTAGGAAAGGAGCATGGATTCTCTCGCCCAGCGGCTGGTGGACGGCCGTTAGACCCGCGTACCGACAGTCGTCGATCAGTACACCCATGAGTGCCTGCCCCTATTGGCAGATACGCCCTTCAGCGGAGAGAACGTTGCATCTGCGCTGGACCGGGTCGTGGCTAAACGCGGCGGGCCAGAGTCAATGACCGTTGACAACGGCACAGAATTTGCATCGAAGGCGATGGATCTATGAGTCTGCGCAAACGGCGTGCATCTGGATTTTATTTAGCCAGGACGTCCAGTGACGAACGCGACATCGAGAGTTTCAACCGCAAGCTGCGCGACCAGTGTCCGAATTTCGAAGTTCTCATTCCCATGGCCGACACCAGCCGGAAGCTGGACCGCTTTTGAGGCGATTACAACCACCAACGACCGCATTCGGCTCTGGCCGACCGGGTAACGGCTTAATTCGCCGCTGCACGCAGCGTTGGAAAAGACGGCGATGAAATCGCCTTGGAAAACGCTTCGCTTTTCCCACCTTCCCGCGGCAGGCCGCTGTGGGCAATACGCTGAAAACCGTCCCGGTCCCCAAGCTCTTGCTGGAGACCATTACTTGAGACACCTTAAACGCAAACATGTCGGCAAATCTGACACAGCCCGTACCACACAGGTCGAAATCTCCAATGCCTTTTGGCTAAGTTTTCCTCGACGGATCAACTAGAAAGTACGGAAACTAGGCTACTGGGAGCAATTATTTTGAAGATGTGCATATTTATGCTATACTGCGCATCTATGTGTATATACTTGATCATGCAGCTATCGTTGTGCCACTTCAGGAATTAAGAAGACGAGACTATGACATCCTCATTCACAATCGATTTAGCAAGGCTTGAGCGCCGGGCTGTTCAGACACGCGTCCGCAGCCTGCAGATGGTTCATCGAGCAAAGCTAGGGCATCCCGGAGGGGATTTGTCAGCTGCTGATATCCTGACCGCGCTTTATGGGGCAATACTACGTGTGGACCCGTCCAATCCAGACGCTCCAGACCGTGACCGCTTCATCATGAGCAAGGGGCACTGCTCGGCTGCCCTCTATGCAACCCTAGCCGGCGCAGGTTTCTTAACGGACGCGGAACTTGACACATTTATGGCTCCACTCTCAAACCTGAATGGTCATCCCGATCACAACAAAGTTTCGGGAGTGGAGGCTAATACCGGGCCCCTGGGTCATGGACTGCCTATCGCTGTCGGCTGTGCGCTGGCAGCAAAGATAACGGGCGCCCCGTGGCGCACCTTTGTGTTGGTGGGTGACGGGGAATTACAAGAAGGCAGTAATTGGGAAGCTGGCATGTGCGCAACTCAATATGAGTTGGACAATCTGGTCTTAATTATCGATCGCAATCGTCTGCAACAGGGCGATCTAACGGAAAACACAATTTGTATGGAGCCACTAGCGGAGCGCTGGCGCTCCTTTGGTTGGGATGTGCGGGAGATTGACGGCCATAATATGGGAGCGCTGGTTGATTCTTTCCAAGAGGCACCTTTCACGGCCGGCAAGCCTAGCTGTATCCTGGCCCGTACGACCAAGGGAAAGGGTGTTTCCTTTATGGAGAATCGCCAAGAATGGCACCATCATGTGCCAACGACCGATGAATTGCAACGTGCAATCGCTGAGTTGGAAAGGGGCGCTCATTGAACCGGATGGTAGATTGCCGTGAAGCATATTCTAAGAAGCTCGAAGAGATGGCACTTGCGGATGAGCGCATTGTCGCAGTAGTCAATGACTCTGTTGGCTCTTCTAAGTTGAACGGCTTCCAGAACAAGTTCCCAAATCGTTGCATTAACGTGGGGATCGCTGAACAGAATATGTTGGGCGTGAGCGCCGGCTTGGCCAATGGCGGCCAGATCCCATACGTGTGCGGAGCTGCATGCTTTCTGACTGCACGCGCCATGGAACAAATCAAGGTGGACCTCGGCTATTCGAACACCAATGTAAAATTAGTGGGCATTTCATCCGGGATGGCTTACGGCGCGTTGGGCGCAACGCATCACTCCATTGAGGACGTCGGCTGGATGCGCATAATCCCGAATATGACGATCATCGTTCCTGCAGACTCCATTGAAACTAGCGCAGTGATGGAGTTCAGCGCGAAACAATCTGGGCCCATGTTCCTCCGAATCAGCCGCATGCCGGTGCCTGACCTGTTTGTTCCTGGCACCAAGTTTCAAATTGGTAAGGCTGCTCGCATGCGCGAAGGAGGCGACATTACTCTGATGGCCAACGGAGTTATGGTTTCGCGCGCATTGCAGGCGGCAGACGAACTGATGAAGGTGGGCATTTCTGCGCGGGTATTGAATATGTCTTCAGTCAAGCCGATCGACAGGGAGGCAATTGAAGACGCGGCGAGGAACACCGGAGGCATCGTTACGGTGGAAGAGCATTCCATCTACGGAGGGCTGGGGGGGGCTGTCGCTGAAATTGTAGCCCAAACCTATCCAATAAAAATGCGCATTCTTGGAGTCCCTGGCGTCTTTGCTCCAACAGGCTCCGCGAAGTTCCTGCTGGAACATTTCGGTCTCACTTCGGACGGCATCCGGTCCGCAGCGATTCAACTGCTGAATGCGAGGTAAAGATTGATGGCAGGCGATTACATTCTCGCGCTCGACCAGGGGACAACGAACACGAAAGCCATACTAGTGGATAAGGCTGGAAAGATCGCGTTTCGTGCCATTCTGGGCATGCAGATTGTGGCCACGAGTGAGGGACATGTTGAACAGGATGCCGATGCGATATGGAGTGCCTCATGTCAGGTGATAAAGGCCTGCATCGAGCAGGTCGGCGCCGGTGCCATTGCGGGTATTGGCATCACCAACCAGCGCGAAACCGTACTGTTATGGGATCGGAAAAGCGGTCAGCCCGTAACGCCCGCTGTCGTCAGGCAATGCCAAAGGTCTTCGGATCGCTGCATGCAGTTGGTGCTTGACGGAATGGAACCACTAATCCAAAGCCATACGGGGCTTCGG
>CAZPZL010000334.1:0-3457 GCA_964590925.1 uncultured Granulicella sp. | reverse complement strand
GAGATCGACGCCAGATACGCGCGAATCACCTGCCGCGCCTCGTCCTCCGAAGCTCCGCGCCCGATAAACAGGTCCGCGTTGCGCGGACGAATTGCGGCCTTGGGGAAGCCCGGCGGCACCGTCGGCCAAGCCGCAAAGTCTGGCGGCAACTGAATCTTCGTCGGGTCGTACATGTCAAAGAATCGCTGTGGAGCCTGCGGCGGGCTGTGCGGTTTGGAGAATCCGCAGCCGACAAAGAACGGCGTCTTGGGATCGGCCGCCACGGTGCGCAGATACTGGATTGTGCGTTTGACCACAAGATCGTCGCCCGATCCCTCGCCGTCACCGTCGAGCACCAGAATCTCATCAGAGTGCTCGGCGCGCTCGTTGTTCGGCAACGGCGGCATCGATCCATCCGGCATGGGAATCTGTACTCGCGGCAGGTTCATGCGCGTGCCTAACTGGGTCGGCTTCATCGACTCGACGTCGCCATCGAACTCACTCCACCCCTTGGGATCGTCCATTCCGGCATGAAAGAGTTTGCCCGAACGCAGCGTGGTGTAGCCGTGTTCGCGAAAGAGGCGCGGCAGCGTGGTCCAATCGGGATGCTCGTTGGTCACGGCATTGTTATTGCCCAGAACGTGAGTATCGACGGGCTTGCGTCCGGTAAACATCGACGAGCGCGAAGGATTGCAGAGCGGAAACTGGCAGTAGTTGCGGTCGAAGCGCACGCCATGCGCGCCCAGTGCGTCGATATTCGGGCTATGCACGTTGAAGCGGCTGCCATAGCTGGCCAACTCCGGGCGCATGTCGTCCGACATAAGGAAGAGTACATTCAGGGGACGATTGCTTTGCACCGATTTATGGGAGGTGGCCAGAGTAGATTGTGCCGACGCGTGCATGGTTGCGGCCAGTGCGGTGCTGGCCACCGTGCTGAGAAAGCTACGCCGAGTTGTCCCGTGTTCACTCATGGAAATCCCCCCTACAAACTCTGTTCCCAAAGTCTACCGCAGCACAATGAATCCCGGCTCTCAATTCGCACCGGCGCTATCGCTGGCCAGCGTCCGGTTGCAGGTCGAAGACGTCGTTTACATAATCCCCATGGCGAAAGACCGCGACCGGCGACTGGCATAGGCGTGTACGCATGGCGGGTGAATCGGGACCGGCCTGCGCTGGCTCCTTGGCGTTGTAACAGCCATCGTCCCCCATCCCCACGTGCTTTATCTCGGTCTGGCTCAACTTGGCGCCACTCAATCCATCCCTGTGAAAGGAGGCAATGTAGTAGAGAACCCCGTACTGGCTCAGGACCTCTCGCAGATCTCTCTGCTGGCGAATATTGTCGAGAAAAGGCTTGTCCATCATCAGCCCTTCGAGCTGGATGACCGGCACCGGGGCCAGATAGCCCACCGCGCCCGCTCGGTCACCCATCGCGTAGACGCCGGGATGAGTCTGGGCAAATTGCTGGACATCGACTGCGGTGGCAACCATCGGGTTGTTCAATGGACCACTGCTATGTACAAGCATGTACGTCCAGAAGATCAGGTAGAAGCCGGAGGCGAACAAGCAAGCGAGTTCCGCCAGAAAGAGATTAGCGTGCGCCGGCGTGCGCCGCCCTGTGTTGGCTGGCCTCTGCGTGTTTATCTGTTTTCCTGCGTTCACCTTTCGAGTTGCGAAGAGGAGGGTTGTGGCGATGACTCCAGCGGCCAGCCAAGGGTAGAGATACCAAGGCCAGACGCCCCAGTCGCTCAAAGTAGTTACGGTGCAAAGATGCAGGAAGGGAAACAGCAGAATCACCCAGAAGAAGCCTGTAGCTTCGCGCGGAATTCGGCGTCTTCCTGTCGCAATCAGGCCTATCGCGGCAATGGTAAGCAGAAGGCACAGCCCGAATAGGAAAAATGTCTGCCATGTTAGAAAAGGCATCAAGGAGCGCAGGGCATACGGCGATGGCAGGTAGGGATGCCAGCGCAGTTGTTTGGCTTTACCGGAGATTGGCAGCAGGGTATGAAAGATAAAAATATTGCTTATTAGGTAGACCGCGACCGGGGCCATACCTAGCGAGAACCGCAGTACACAGCACCTGACTTTGCCCTCTATCGCTCCATTCGGCAGTACGTCGAAGACAAACAGCAGCGCCACCAGAAGCATCGAGTCCAGCCGCGACAAAACCATTGTCGCGGCAATCAATCCGTAGAAAAAGCACTCGCGCGCTGTCCAGCAAAAGCTGGTGCGCAACCGGAAGCACAGCAGGGCAAAGAGCGTCGCCAGCGCTACTCCCACTTCCAGGCCACTACGCACCAGAAGCAGCACAAAGAGTGTCGCCAGCAACTGGATTGAGCAGCTGGCAAGCACGCCGCACTGCTGCCGCACCAAGCGATAGACAAAGTATACAATTGCCATCGTCAGGGCAAAGAACATGGCTTCAATTGCCGCAGCCAATGGCAGGTCGGTTGAAGCATGGAGCCATCCGCCAATGCCGAAGAGCTTTGTCGCCAGCGCCAGCGCCAGCATCCACAGTGGATGGTAACCATTGGTGAAATGGATGCCATCGAAGCTGGAGGCTCCGTGCATCGCCAGATTGCGCGCCACCTGTGCGTAGTAGAAAAAATCATCTGAAGAGACTATCCAGAGAGCGCCGGGGCCGTAGCGCAGGTTGGCGAAGAACACCGCCGCGGCGCAGGCTGCTATGGCGCACCACACAGCGCGCGCCACAGTCTGCTGGCTCACCGCACCAGCCAAGCCGAGGCGGCAATCGCCACGCCCACCACGCCCAGACTCACTCCACCGATAAAGAAGCTGCGCCGCCGGGTGAACAGGGTAATCGACGACAGCACCACGGCGATCTGCAAGAGCGCCTCGCCGACATCGAAGTGCAGAGCCCGCGCCTCAGCCTTTTCCACCTTCTCTTCAAAGCCCTTGGCCGTCTCCTGCTCCTGCTTCAAGTCCTCGTTCCACTTGCCAATGTGAGCCTTGTACTCGGCCAGTTTTGCCGCAGCGGCCTTCGCATCCACCGTCGGCTGCAAAGCCATCTGGTCGATCACCACCAACAAGCTGTCCTGACGAATCTTCTTTGCCTCATATAAATTCCACTGGTCACCTGCGCGCGACTGCATCAAAACCGCTTCGGTGTGGCTGCGATGTCCCAGCACGGTCACCATGGCTACCAGTACGGCGAGGACCGAGATTGCCAGCGAGATCGTCGTCAGCGATTCCTCCCCGCCCTCCTTCATCTGCTTTGAAAACTCCTGCATCTCAGTTGCTTCCATGCGCTTATTTTAGAGGATTTTCACGAACGATGTTGAGTGTCAGGGCGCGAGAGAATGCGGAGATTCTTCCCCTTCGCTACGCTCAGGATCAGAATGACAAAGCCATATAGAGTGGCATTGAGAGTTCTTGATTAGCGGCAAGTTGTTGAGTTTATGGTGCGCCCGGAGAGAGTCGAACTCCCGACCTTTTGGTTCGTAGCCAAACGCTCTATCCA
>CAZPZL010000333.1:0-3458 GCA_964590925.1 uncultured Granulicella sp. | reverse complement strand
GGCCCGCCTCGGGCTTCTGGCTGAGCCAGACGCTCTGGGAGCACTACGCCTTCGGCCTGGACAAGAGTGAGCTGGCCGCCAAGGAGTATCCGGTGCTGAAGGGAGCGGCCGAGTTCGCCCTCGACCTGCTGGTGCCGGACGAGCAGGGGCGGCTGGTGACCTCGCCCTCCACCTCGCCGGAGAATCACTTCATCGATCCCAAGAGCGGCTCGCGGGTCGCCGTCAGTCGTGGCTCGACGATGGATATGGCTCTGGTGCGCCAGCTCTTCGAGAACACGATTGCGGCGAGCAAGGCGCTAGGCGTCGATGCCGAGTTCCGCGCGAGGCTCGAGGCGACGCTACCCAAACTGCTGCCCTTCCAGATCGGATCGCAGGGGCAGTTGCAGGAGTGGTCGAGTGACTTCAAGGAGTGGGAGCCGACCCATCGCCACGCCTCGCATCTGGTCTCGGTCTGGCCCCTCGACCAGATCACCCCCGTCCAGCCGGAGCTCTTTGCCGCCGCGCGGGTCAGCGAGGATCTGCGCAAATCCGGTGGCTACCACCCGGACAAGGCTGGCATGTGGGCGCGCCTGCTCGATGGCGACAAGGCTCTGGCAGCACTACAGACGCACATCCCGACGATGTACGACACACCCTTCGGCGGATTCGCCGAGATGCTCTTGCAGAGTCAGAACGGGGCCATTGATCTTCTCCCCGCTCTGCCCACCGCCTGGGAGAAGGGCGAGATCCTCGGCCTGCGCGCCCGGGGTGGCTACGAGGTGGACATTCGCTGGGCCAACCACACGCTCACCTCGGCGACGATCCGCAGCTACGCAGGCGGCGTTCCCGCAATCCAACTGGTGGGCCAGCCCATCGATGCCAAGACCGATCCGCGCATCCATCTGGTCCCGGCGAACCAGTAGAGACGGGCCTTGTGTACGAAAGCGGGCGCGGACCGGAGCAAGCGACGACGGGTGAATCGAGTAGCAGGCATGCTCGCCATAATAGTCGTATTCATTCAAGCTAGGTGCGGACTGGAATCGACAACTCGTGTATGCATCATTTTGCCGGGATGATGCGAACCAGAACGACTCCATGCGATGCGACTGGAGCGGAGAACTCGCGCTCAAAACGTCCAAGATTCTTCTGACGCCAGAGATCACGCACAGTCTGGCGGCCGTGAATGCCAAGGTCGGCCCAGTGCAGCATAATCGTTGCCTTCTCTGCGCCGAGGTTGAAGAGCCCAACGGCCCAGGAGCCATCGTCAAGCGGCTTGGCGTAGATCTGTAGCTTGTCTGCGGCAGTTGCAGATGGCGGAACGCGCGTAGCCTGCTTGCCCAGAGAGTCCTGATCGATGTCGAGCACCTCGTCGTTGGTCAACAGACTGGTGGTAAAGGCATCGAGCTTGGTGAGATCATTGCCCAGAATCAGCGGAGCGGAGGTGAGACACCAGATGCTGATGTGCGAGTACTGCTCGTCCGGCGTGAGAGATGTCGGATGCGGGTTTCCCCAGCCGACGACTCCGACCACAAGCATGTCAGGGTCATTGAAGTGACCGGGGCGCGCGAAGGGTGCCCAGTCGTCCTGGTTGAAGCCATTGCGAACGACGGTTGGCCATTTGTCTGTGATGTCGTGATTGGTGCGCCACGAGTTGGCGTGAGGCGCGACCTCGTCGACTACTTTGAGCAGACTGTTGGTTGCATTGTTGGAGAGGCTTAAGATGACGTCGCGACTCGATGCGCGCAGAGCGGTCTCCATCTCCGCAGTCTCTGGAACTTCGACTGGTGCCCAGTCGTACTTCAGATAGTCCATGCCCCACTGGGCAAACTGCTGCGCATCCTGCGTCATGAAGTGATATCTCCCGATAGCGTGGGGCAGAACTTTGATATTGCGCGGGCCTTCCATCGACTTATTCCAATCGCCTTGCGGATTCTCGGAGCTGCCACCCGCACGACGTCCGTACGACGTAACCCAGGGCGTGTGATAGATGCCAACCTTCAGTCCAAGCGTATGAATCTGATCGGCGAGTTGATGCATGTCGGGGAAGGCGGCAGGGTCGGGTTGCAGTGCATTGAGCAGGCCTCCGCGTGCTCCCTGCCAACCGTCGTCTATGTTGA
Source organism: uncultured Granulicella sp. (assembly GCA_964590925.1). Lineage (GTDB taxonomy): Bacteria > Acidobacteriota > Terriglobia > Terriglobales > Acidobacteriaceae > Edaphobacter. The sequence continues at coordinate 1,362 of CAZPZL010000333.1, read as the reverse complement.
TGTAGGTAAAGCCGTGCTGGCTGAGGCCGCTGGACACCATCGCCTGTGCTGCTGCCAAAACGCGTGACGCATCGATGTGTGCTCCCCATACGTTGTAGCTGTTCCAGCCCATCGCGGGTGTGAGTCCGATCTCGTCGCCCACTCGTATCTTGAAGGCGCGCGTGGAGGAACCCAGACGATTAGTAACACGCAGAGTCACCGCGAACTCGCCCGGCTGACTGACTGTGCCTGTGATCTGACCGGTGGATGCGTCGAGCTTGAGGCCGCGCGGTAAGCCTACAGCGGAGAATCGTATTGGGCGGTCGCCGGTCGCCGGAATCGTGTAGAGAAACGGCGATCCAGGATGTACCCCGTAGAGCTTCGGCCCGTGGATAGCAGGAGTCTTTGCGGGCGAAGGAGTCAGCATTTGTGGCACGCTTGGAGCCGTCTGCAATGCAACTGGCACTGCCTGCGCAGAACAAATTGAGCTAGAGAAGATTAGTGCGGCAACGCAGATCTGGATACGACAAGAGAGAGTAAAAATAATTGGACGTCGGTGAGCGGCACGAGGAGTGGACATGCGGATCATGATAGCTGCGGCGTAATGTTACAAGCAAAGAGCAAGATCTCGGACTTCGGACAATATTTTATCGGTTAGCGAGTGGCTTCGTGTAGAGCTGTTTCGTCGCTGGCTACCATGAATAACTTCCATACCGAAAAGGTGTAGTCGCAGAGCGAGACGCGTTGAGAAGACACACTCCCCGTATTTGGCACTGGATTGATCCCCTAATCGAGAGAGATCATCCTCTGTTCCACCCCGATGCGGCCGTCCACTCCCCACGCCGCCGCAACGCGCAGTCCGTCACGCCATCCACCAACAGCTCAGTGATGGCCTTCACTCGCTTCGCAGCCCTTCGCGCTGACAACCCTAAGCGGCTCAAAATCAACCACGCCGAGTCCAAACTCATCCGCCTCGATCTCACCGCCACCCGCTATTGGGGTGAGTATCAAACCTGGTGCTGCACCACCCATCACCGCCTGCGAACCATCAACTAACACCAGCCAGACAATCCCTACTTCGATTTTGTTCCGTGCACTGCGATCTCCGATAGTCTGGTCAATCATGATGCACCGGCCGCTCGAGCCGGTGCCTGCGGGCAGTGCGATTTACCCGCAGCAGCATCGGCGGTGATCTTGGCGGCCATCTTCCAGATAATGCGGTCGTCGGTCGAGATCTGGAGTTGGTAAGCATAGTGCCCGCGCTCGGGAAGCGGATCGCAGCTCGCTGACCTCGTAGACACTCGATGGTGCTCTCCCACCACCGGGAACTCGGCAACTTATCACGCGCTGCGGTCGTCTATGAAACACGGTTCAACTTTTCTG
>CAZPZL010000332.1:0-3469 GCA_964590925.1 uncultured Granulicella sp. | reverse complement strand
AGCGATCCGCCGATGTCCTAATCCGACTAAGTGCTTGGCCACCGCCCTAGCCCCTTCGAGATTGCAGATCATGACCGAGTGCACAAAGTCCCCCGGATACTGGTCGTTCAGTAATACGATCGGGACACGCATCTCAGACAGTAGCGGAAGATACAAGGCGCCTACCCGCGAAGAAGTAACGATGATACCGTCCACTCGCCGCTCTGCAAACGCTTGGACTACTTTCCTTTCGCGCTCAGGATCGGCATTGGAATCGGCCAGAAATACACAATACCCATGGTCGTTGGCTGTCTGCTCAATTCCGCTGACTACCTCACTCGTAAATGGGTCCGCAACCGTAGTGACCACCAGACCAATGGTCCGCGTCCGTCTGGTCACAAGACCGCGAGCAACGGCGCTGGCGCGATAGCCTGAGTCGTCCGCGATCTTCCGGATCCTTTCTGCGGTTCGTTTGTTTACGAGCGGACTGTTATGCAAGGCACGAGAAACAGTTGGATGGGACACGTGGGCTAGCCGTGCAATGTCCTTGATCGAGGGCTTATGCAGAGTTCGCTGTGAGTTGCTCGGACCTGCAACCCCCGCAACTTCGTAGACTTCTTTGTCCAGCATGGCTCTGCTTCTTTCTTCGCCTGACATATCTCTTGAGACATAGTCGATCGTTCAACAAAGATCGATCAGCCGGCAAGACAACCTTATAGCATATTGTTGCCCGTTGACGATGCAGAGGCGGCCTATTCTCAGGGTAGACACATCTTGGTTTCTGAGCAGAATTGTCAAGTAGTCATTGTCCCAATCGAATTTTAAGTTCATCTTCCACATCATGTTCGTGTGAGTTGTCCATTTTCAATATGTTGGAATCTCGAAATCAGCCTCGGAGCCTGCTGAAAGAGACACCCGTAACCAGCACGATGTAGTGTCTGCTCGTCAAAAGGCAAGCGTGGAGACGAGCGCACATAGAACCGGATGTTCAATTATGTCTCGTTGGAGCAGCGGGTGCCGGCAGATTATCCGTTGTGACCGGTTCGCAAGTTGACGGATGCGTTGTTGTAGTCATTGAGTTTGGAATACGATGCGCTTCATGCAGTCTTTGAGCGGGCGTCGATTGTGATGGAGTATATAATCGGGGCGTTTCTGTTTCAGGTCTTCTTTCCTGTCCGTTCGGACCGTTGCTGGTTGTGCAGATTGACTTCAACCAGCTATTTCGCGGGTTCTCTGTCCGGGACATGGATGATGCAGTGTGGAACCTTGCGACGTTTCCGAAGAACCGCAGCAGCAACCTGGACTGGACAACCTCGCGGAAGCTGGGCTACGCGATCAGCCTGGGCCGCTGCTAGCTGATCGAGAAGGGCTTTAGGTGGAAGAAACAGACCGTCTCATTGCGACAGGTCAAGCTGCGCGGACTTGAATAGGTTGACTCGCTGTTCGTTTCCAGTTGTACAACAACCTGATCCGGCTTCCACAATTCATCGCACAACCACTAGCAAGGCTCAGGAAACTGTTTTCCTGAACGATGGTTGCTGGCAACGGAATAGCCTACCCAATGCCTTCATAATTTAATGGATACCAACTAAATATGCGCTTCAAACGAGCTTCAATGGGTCAGAGACACAACTCCCCAACAATCTCGCAATATTGCGGCAACCCTCAACAATCTTCGGTACGCTGGAGGTTCGAAACGCGCGGCTCTCTTTCCTGACCCCAGACGGGATGTAGATGTATTGCTTTTCAGATTTTGATTCATCCTCACTCATTTGCGAATCCTAAGACGCCTTTCGATCTTGGATAAAGCCTGCTTGCATGAAGCAAGGTCCTCAGCAATATAGTCAGCACCAGCTCTGCGCAAGATGCCCTCAGCACACCTCAATTGATCCGTCTTTCTTGCTTCTGGCAGTTGCGCCCATTTCTCTTCATCGAGCCCAACCAGATTCCCGGTTTTAGTAAGCCCAATAGTCCACATGCCGGCATTTTTGCCCTCTTCAATATCGACGACAGTGTCTCCAATCTTTACGCACGTGGATGGAGGATAGACATCCAAAAGCTGCGCATTCTTCATCAGCATCCATGGAGCCGGGCGCCCCGCGGGTACTTCATCCGGGCATACGGAGGCATCAGGTCGATAACCTTGCTCGGCAGCCTGGGCGAGTACCGGGCCGAGCATCTGACGAGTATATCCAGTGGTACTTCCAATGCGGAGACCTTGGTCCTGCCAGTCTTTTACGACTTGGGCGACACCCTGGATCAGTTGCGAGTGCTGTGCAATGATCTTCATCTGCAATGGGCCAAACTCCTCAAAAAGGGAATAGACTTCTCCCTCGCCAGGTTCGTGATCCGTGATCGAACTCCACCTTGCTCGGATGCCGGGCAGAGCGAGGATAGCCTGGATATGATCCCGCTTGAGTAGTCCCATATCCCGGCGAGCATCTTCAGTTGACAGCATGACTCCATGATGTGCAAAGAGGGTTTGGAGCGCAAGTACTGGCGCAATCGATCCGTGATCGACCGTAGTGCCGGCCCAGTCCAGCATGATTGCGCAAAGTTGAAGAGGCTTTTTCATGCGCGGCCTTCCAGCACGAAGAAGACGCGAAGGTTGAGGCTGCCAGCGTATGAGTTCATGGATGCCCTTCACAATCGAACGTGTATGGATCCAAGCAATGAACGGTTCGTCCAGGATGCTTGATCTGTTTGAAGATGGTCGCCGAAGACACAGGCGGCGCCGGCAACAGAAGTAAGGAAGACAAGGAGATTGAGAACCAAGCCCGTCACAATCCTTGGGTGGCAATTTAGCGAGTCGTAACCTGGCCTGGTGACGCTCCCTGGCCAGCCTCTGCATCTTTTCATCCAGTTATGGCCTCAGCTTCGGACGATTCACCGACTGCTGACGATGGTAACCAAGCCACCCCCCGCGATTTCCTGACGCTCTTGATGGATCAGCAGCTGCAAGAGATTCTGCTGCCGTAGCACCGACGATGAATCCGAGCGAAGTAGTCTCACTCGAACCGCGTATTATTGGCCGGAACAAACCGCGCTGAGATGACGCCGGAAATCGAAACCTTGAGTGTAACGGAACTCGTGCTTGCATCGAGACCCGTTGTGGCTGCATGCACGACGTATTCGCCGGCGCGGGTATAGGAATGATGTACCTCCATGCCATCCAGAGTAGTTCCATCGCCAAAGTCCCAGTGACAGGTGAGAACCGGCGCATCCGCGGACGATTGTACCGCGGTAAAGGTCAAGCTCTCCCCCGACTTTGCGGCGGGTGCCGAGTGCACCTCAAATGCGGGCGGAGTGGCAGGGAGGGCATTATCTATCAACTTGTACATGCGGACAGAGTGCGGTTTCTGGATCAAGTTGATCGCGTGCGCAGAGGTGTTGCAGCAGTTTTGCTCGCCGAATACTTCCGATATCTTGTACTCGCTCGGATCCTTCAATCCAAAACTCGCCAGGGTTAGGGAGCGCTTCACTTCCCCAT
>CAZPZL010000331.1:0-3474 GCA_964590925.1 uncultured Granulicella sp. | reverse complement strand
GACCCATCATCGTCGGCACATTCGGCCCATAGATGTCGGCGTCGATCAGCCCCACACGATAGCCGAGTTTCCCCAGCGCCACGGCCAGATTCACCGCGACGGTTGTCTTGCCCACGCCCCCCTTGCCGCTGCCTACGGCCACCACATGCGCCACTCCCGGCAAAGGCTGCGGCCCCTGCGGCACTGCTTGTTCAACCGCCATATTCTTACTCTCCCGATTCGGTCAGCATGCCGAATCTACTTAATAAGTATCTCGGATAATCTTTCGATTACTTCTCCACCAACCATCGCTGCCAACGACACCATCATCATCAATACACCAGCAATCGAAACATCTATCTTGCCGCGTCGTTGATTCAAAATGATGCTGGAAGAAGATACAACGCAAACAATCCAGAACGCCGGCACTTCACAACTCTGTAACGCCAAGCCCGCCCGGATCAAATGGGCCTCCGCGATACCGCACGCGACTGTAGCCAAGACGAGAAATATGATGGACAACCATACAAATCGCTTCCACATAAATTCATTGGAGCCAACCCATTTCGAGTCATCCATTCCACAACCTCCACCGCCAAGTCTAAACATGCCACCCGGCGCCGAGCTTTGCGCGTAGCTCTTTCTTGCGCTGTGTCTCCCCGGCTCGCATCTCGCGGCGTCTTGCGGCGTCGTCGTAGCGCCGCTTCTGGTGCTCGGTCTCTGGGACCACGCACGGCACGGGCACGCGATTGCCCTCGCGATCCACTGCAACGTAGGTCACATAGGCCGTGGCGACGTGGCGCAGCGTCTGCCCCAGCGCGTCCTCAACCATCGCGCGCACACCGACCTCCATACTGGTGCGGAAGGCCCGGTTAACGCTGGCCTTTAGAATCAACAGATCGCCCACATGCACTGGAGCCACAAAGTCAATGTGGTCCAGACTGGCCGAGACCACGATCTCGTGCGAGTGGCGCACGGCAGAAACCGCGCCAACCAGATCGATGAACTGCATCAATCGCCCGCCAAAAAGATTGCCAAGTGCGTTAGAATCAGCAGGAAAAATAATCTCGCTGCGTTCCGCCTGTGACTCCGACACGGTCCGCGAAACTGCCGTCACATATCCCATGGCATCATTCTAAATCCCTCAGACAATGCACACCGAAATTGTTCTACATGGAACAATTTCCGCTTCCGCCCAGCACAGTCCCGATCTGAAAAACCGTACATCCAAGAGCTACGACTGAGCCGGTCCCGGCTCGCGGCGTCGCCATCGCGCAATGCGCCACGAGTAAGCCAGACGCGTCATGATGCCATAGAGCAGGTAGGTGTAGGCCAGAATCATCAACATCCATTGGGAGTTCCACGCAATCGCCGCCCCCGTCGCAGCAATCAGGATGAACCCGCGCGCAGGGTGCTTATCCCCACTGCTTACCTGCTTCGCGCTCCAGAAGCGCCAGTTGCTCACCATCAGATATGCCGTCAGCAAAATCAGCGCCAGCCACGTCAGCGAGACCATCGGATTGGCAATCGGCACTCCGTGGCGGAAGTGGATCAGCGCCGCAATCACACCGGCTCCCGCTGGAATTGGCATCCCGACAAAATACTTCCGTCCCGGCTTGCCCGGATTGCGCGGCTGCGGATCGATGCTGATGTTGAAGCGCGCCAACCGACTCGCCCCGCACACCAGAAACAGGAAGCAGACAAAGACTCCGGCATGAATAATGTTCTCGCGCAGTGCCGGGTCAATCGTCGTTGGCAACATGCGAAAGCCCCAGATGTACCCCAACAGGCTGGGCGCAACACCAAACGTAATCACGTCGGCCAGTGAGTCCAGTTCGCGTCCAAAGTCGCTTGCCGTGTTCGTCACACGCGCCACCAGCCCGTCCAGCCCGTCGCAAAGCACTGCGATTCCAATCGCCAACGATGCGTGGTCGAAGTACGAGGGATCGGCCACCGACCCCTGCACGCTCTGGGTAATCGCGTAGTATCCCGCCGCAATGTTGGCCGCTGTAAATAGCGACGGCAGAACATACATTCCTCGGCTTGGCTGCCGTCTCGGTTTCTCTTCCTGCTTACTCATCTCGCCCAATCTTTCGCTTTATCTTCTTCACAGACACAACGGCTCGACGGCTGCTAGGCCACACGTTCCGCAACGCTCTCCGGCTGCGGCAACACCGCCAGCACGCTCGACCCGCCGCGCACGCGCGTACCCAGTTCAACCTTTGGCACCGCATCAGCGGGCATCAACACATCCACGCGCGATCCGAACTTGATCAGGCCCACGCGCTGTCCTCGCGCCACTCGGTCGCCCGCCTTCACCGTGCATACGATGCGCCGCGCCAGAAGGCCAGCGATCTGCTTGTAGCTGACCTCGCACCCGCCAGCGTCGATGACCACCAGCGTCTGCTCGTTGTCCAACGCCGAATCCGGATTCATGGCATTCAGGAATTCGCCCTCGCGATGCTCGACCGCGCGCACCGTTCCCGCCACTGGCGAGCGGTTCACATGCACATCGAAAACGCTGAGGAAGATGCTGATACGCAGACGGCTGCCGCTGGTCGTCTCGATCCACTCAGCCTGCGTCACTACGCCGTCACCGGGAGACACAATCAGGCCGGGGCCACCAGGAATCTCACGCTCGGGATCGCGGAAGAACCACAGAAAAAATAGCGCCAATATTACCGGCAGCAGGATCAGCCCCAGTGAGTGAGTCAGCAGATACACGAGCGTGGCAACCACGCCCAGCCCCAACGCGTAAAAATATCCGTCTCGAACCATCCCACTCAGTATAAGGCCTCGCACCACACAGATGCTCTTGATCGCAAACCGTCGGACATGCTACTACCAAACATGCGCCAGAAAATTAGTAATGGACGTGCCGATATTGCTTGCATACGCCCCGCATAGTGCATTGCATATTTGCAATTCTTTATCCTTAAGCCTCACCAGATCGAAGTGCCATGAAGCACCCCAATTGACGACAACATTGCAGATTCGGAGAGGGAGCCTCTTGCGGTAATGCTTTTGGCAATGGCCACAGTTGTTTTATTAGGCTTCTCCATCATCGGATGCGGACCAAAGCCACCGAATAACAACTACGATGTAGAAACGATGATAACCAGATTGAACCCTGGCGGAACAACTGAAGTAGACGCACCTTTGTCAGCCCAGCCAGTCGCAGGTCAATGGCTATCGAATAATCCAAACGGAGGATTGCCAATCTCAGGTACGACAACCTCTTTTCGGGGTGTCACAAGTACCTTCAATTACAGCGCAGGAGGCGTGAACCTTCTGCGCTGGCCGACGACTTCCTTCACCAGCAACCTTGAATCGCCAGCATATTGGAACATCGAGTGGAGCCATCCCTCATACTGCTTGACGGCGAAAGGGGAAAAGGGGGACATGATACCCATTCACAACAATTGTAACTGTTCAGCAGCGGGAACTTCGCTTGTTGCCATGGATGGAGCATAGCACTATGAGAGGGGAATAGGT
>CAZPZL010000330.1:0-3529 GCA_964590925.1 uncultured Granulicella sp. | reverse complement strand
CCACAGTCAGCATGTTCAACACACTCTTCTTCCACACACAGATGAAGACGCACGTCAAGACGGTGCAGGACTATGAGCCCTTCTTCTATCCGTTGGATGCTGTGCTGCACTGGAATCGCGGCTACGGCAAGCGTGGGCTGACGCAGTTCCAGTACGCCATTCCGTGGGAGCACGCCAAGGAAGGCACCATTGCTATCCTGCGCGAGATCGCCAAGTCTGGTCTGGCCAGCTTCCTCGCCGTGCTCAAGGCCTTTGGCGAGATTCCCTCGCTGGGCATGATGAGCTTTCCCCAACCCGGCATCATGCTGGCACTCGACTTCCCGATCAAGGAGCAGACCTTCCCATTGCTACAGCGGCTGGGCGACATGACGCACGAGTTCGGCGGTAAATTATACTCCGCCAAGGACGCTGCCATGACGCCGAAGCAGTTCAAGGCCTTTTACCCACAGTGGGAGAAGTTTGCGCGCTTCCGTGACCCCCGGTTCAACTCCAGCTACTGGGATCGCGTTACAGGAGCGCATAGCAGCGCAGAAGGACAGGCCCTATGAGTACCCCCCTTGTTACACGATCACTCGACGCGTCAGATCCTGGCATCGACGCAAATGTCCCAAAGAAGATTCTGGTTCTAGGTGCAACCTCCGGCATCGCTGAGGCCACGTGCCGCATCTGGGCTGCTCAAGGCGCGCATCTCTTTCTGGTTGCGCGCAACGCGGATAAACTGGCTGCCATGGCTGCCGACCTCCAACTGCGCGGAGCTGCCTACATTGGTACTGCTGTGGCCAATCTCGACGACACCGAACAGCATCCCGTGCTGCTTGCCCACGCGGTCAACTCGCTGGCGGGCTTGGATGTAGCGTATCTTGCGCTAGGTATTATGACCGATCAGACGCAGGCCGAGCAGCACTTCGAGCACGCAGCGCAGATGATCTATACCAACTTTCTCGCACCAGTTTCGCTTCTGACGTGGCTGGCAAACTACTGCGTGCAGCGGCGCTCGGGCGTGTTGGCGGTGATCTCGTCGGTTGCCGGTGATCGCGGGCGCAAGTCGAACTACGTCTATGGCTCATCGAAGGCAGGTCTCAGCGCTTTTCTGGCCGGACTGCGTAATCGTGTGGACCGCGAGGGCGTCACCGTAATGACGATCAAGCCCGGCCCGGTAAAGACCGCGATGACCTCAGGCATGAAGGGCTCGGAGAAGTTCGCCGATGCGAAGAAGGTCGCCGCGGCAATCGTCAAAGCTATCGACAAGCGCGTCGATGAGCTCTACGTCCCGTCGATCTGGCTCCCGATCATGCTCGTCGTCCGCCACATCCCCGACCGTATCTTCAAAAAACTGAATCTGTAAGGATCTGACTAGGCATCTGACTGATTATTGTCGCGGCAAAGGAAGATAGAGCAGATTTACCCAGCCCATTGCACTTTATTGTTGAATCCGCCACATTAAAATCAGGCGGCCTTCTTTAGTTGATCTTCGCAAAGCAGGCGGTAGGCCAGATTGATGGCTATCATGTGCTCATTGGCCTGACGGCGCATCTCTTCGCTGCTGTTGGCGATGCGGTCGGGATGCCATTGGCCGACCATACGACGGTAGGCGCTGCGGATCTGTTCGCGCGAGCTCATTGCCGTCACGTCCAGCAGGCGATAGGCCAGCGATGCATTCATCTTGCTTGGTGTGTTCAGCGGGCGACGGCTCTCGCGGGCTGTGTTGAAGCGCTCCCAGTCTGCATCGGTCTGCGCGGTCTCGGTATCACTTTTGGTATCGGCAACAGTAGCAGATTGCTGCGCGTCCCACTGCCGCAGGCGCGCAAAGAAATCACTATCGAGCTCGACGTACGGGCGAGCCTGCTGCTGGACGGTCTGTTGCGCGGCTTGCTGTTGGACGCGATGCCGGCGATTCCAGAGCGCGGCCGTGACACCTATCGTCCAGCTCTCTTCGAGGAATTGGGGGTCGGCCATCGCGTCTGCATCGATTGTCTGTGCCGTCTCGTAGGATTTTCCGATCATCTCTCTGCCTCTCGTTCAAGCGCACAGCTTCTTCAAATTTGATGCACAGATTCGCTGTGCCGTCGAGCGCTCTCGTCGGTTGCGGTGAAGCGTGTGCTGTCTGCTGTCGCTCTGTTTACCGCACTGTTGTGAATGCTGCGGTACTTTGGTTATCGGCGAATTGTGATTTTTGTTCTGTTTGAAAGTGGGAATACTGTACGAATTTGGACACTAAAGTCTCATCCACGTGGGCCGATAAAGCTCGCGCGAAGTACACTCACCCGTCGCCTCTGAGCTACAATTGTTAGGATTGCAAAACGCAGTAAAGTCCCCGATAATTCATCAGAATCAGAGGTTTTACATATGTCGATTCCCGCCACGCAGATGCGCCCGGGCATGATCATTAAACACAACGACCAGCTCCACGTCGTCTTCTCGGTCGAGCACAGGACCCCCGGCAACCTGCGCGCCTTCATTCAGGCCAAGCTGAAAAACCTCCGCACCGGAGCGATGTTCGTCGAGCGCTTCCGCTCGCCCGATCCGATTGATCGCATCAAGGTAGACGAGATCAAGATGGAGTATCTGTACAACGACGGCGATGACTTCTACTTCATGGACGAGGCCTTCGAGCAGACCGTTCTGAAGCGCGACACGCTGGGCGATGCGGTCGAGTACCTGACGCCGAATCTGTCGATTGACGTCAGCTTTCACGATGGCAAGGCCGTCGGCATCGAGCTGCCGACGTTTGTCGAGATGACGGTGATGAAGACCGAGCCGGGCATCAAGTCGGCGCCCGCCTCCAGTACCACCAAGCCCGCCGAGATGGAGACCGGCCTCATCGTGCAGGTACCGCCGTTCATCAACGAAGGCGAGAAGATCCGCGTCGACACCGCCGAAGGCGCTTACATGAGCCGCGCGTAGTTGGCTCGGGAAGAGCAAGCTATGGTGCATCATTATTTAGTCAAGGGACGGGTGCAGGGGGTAGGCTTTCGCTGGTTTGTGCACGGCGAGGCCGCCCGCATCGGCCTGCGCGGCTGGGTGAAGAATACCGACGAAGGTCACGTTGAGGCGGTGGCTGCGGGTTCGCCTGAGCAGATCGAGGCGCTGGTCGTGGCGCTGCACAAGGGATCGCGCGGGAGCCGTGTCGATGCCGTTGAGATTCAGGAACTGGACGAGAACGAAGCCGCAGAACTACACACATTTCAGATCGAAGGAGCTTGGTAATGACCCTGAACAACCCGAAGCAGATAGATTGTGAGCCGTTGAAGAAGCTGGTGCGCACCGTGCCGAACTTTCCCAAGCCGGGGATTCTGTTCTACGACATCACTACGCTGCTGAAGGATAAGAGCGGATTTGCGCAACTGATCGACGCGCTGGCCCAACACTACATCGACAAGAAGATCGACCTCGTCCTCGGCATCGAGGCGCGCGGATTCATCTTTGGACCGGCGCTGGCCTATCGGCTGAACGCGGGCTTCGTTCCGGTGCGCAAGCCCAAGAAGCTGCCCGCTCCCGTTGCCCGCGTCAGCTACGACCTGGAGTACGG
>CAZPZL010000329.1:0-3548 GCA_964590925.1 uncultured Granulicella sp. | reverse complement strand
CCTGTTGGTGGCCTTCGCGGTTACATCGAAGGTGGCTGCGTACTATCCCCACACCGATGCAGTGCGTCCAATTGTGGCAGCCAAGGTGTGGCAGCAACAGAATGCGGCTGTGACGAATGCGCCGCCCGTGCAAGCGGCTGCCGGTCCTATTCTCTTTGTCTTGGTTCTAGTTCTAATGGCCGCAATAGAAGCTGCGCGCTCCTATGCGTGGATGCAGACTTCCACTGAAACAGCACCGGCTCTTGAACTCTACTTCAGTAGAGCTAATTCCATTCGGCCTCCGCCACAACACTAGATAAAACATCGGTATTTTGTACCGATCCACACACCGCTATTGCAGCGGTGTTGCTGTGTCTCTAGCCAAAGCGAGTCCATCATGAAAACTGTTTCTCCCGTCCGGCGTACTGGCCTCGGACAACTCTCTCTGCTCTGTTGTGCACTGATCGCATCGAGTGGATGCAAGTACTCCGCTCAACAATCTTCCGAGACAGCTCTACCGATTGCGCCAGTAGTGACGGCCTCGCGCGCAACCTTGGCAAACTCGCTCACGGTTGCTGGCGAGTTCCTTCCCTATCAGGAGGTCGAGCTACATGCCAAGGTTGCGGGCTATATTCGCAGCATCCACGTCGATATTGGCGATAGGGTGAAGCAGGGCGAGGTACTGGCCGTGCTCGATGTGCCGGAACTACAGGCTCAGGTGCAGGGAGCGCAGGCGGGTGTTCGTCAATCGCAAGCGGAGATTGCGCGAGCAACCAACGATGTTACGCGCGACGAAGCAACATACGCAGCTCTGCACACTGCGGCGGTGCGGCTGCAACAGGCGTCGGATGCTCGTCCCGGATTAATTGCGCAGCAGGAGCTGGACGATGCGCGAGCCAAGGATCAGGCAGCAGCGGCACAGGTGGATGCGGCAAAGTCTGCGCTAAACGCGATGCAACAGCAGCTTGGCGTCTCGCAAGCGCAGCAGCAGCAGGTCTCGACGATGGCAGACTATTCCCACATCACTGCACCGTTTAGTGGTGTCATCACTTGGCGATACGCCGATACCGGTGCGCTGATTCAGGCAGGAACGTCAAACGCTGGTTCAGCACCGGTGGTCAAGATAGCCCAAGTCAGCACGCTGCGACTACGCTTGCCGGTGCCAGAGGGAATCGCTCCGTATATTCACGACGGTGACGATGTCATGATTCACATCGATGTACTGGGTCGAACCATCACCGGCAAGGTTGCGCGCAGTACCGACGAACTGGAATCTTCCACACGATCCATGCAGGTCGAAGTCGATGTGCCAAATGCAAACGGCTCGCTAACTCCGGGCATGTATGCGCAGGTGACTTTGAACGTGAAGCGCTCAGGCGATGCTCTCGTCGTTCCCATTCAGGCAGTGGACACAAGCGCACCGCAGCCAACGCTGTTGGTGGTCAATGCTCAGAACCACGTCGAGAAACGAGTTGTGCAGACCGGCGTTGCGACTGCCAACCGTATCGAGATCCTGAGTGGGTTGCGCGAGGGCGAGTTGGTGATCGTCGCCAACCAGTCGAGTTATCAATCCGGTGAGCTGGTAACTCCAAAGCAGAGCGCGATGGCCACAGCAGGCGCGACAGCCGATGCCACGGGAGGCCGCTAAATGTCAGGCTTCGCGATTCGCTACCCCTTCTTTATTCTCATGCTCTGCCTTGCTATTGCAGTGGTCGGCGCGACTACGGTGGCGCGTATGCCAGTCGATCTATCTCCCGACATCAATATCCCGGTCGTCGTTGTGGCTACGTTCTACAACGGCATGCCGCCGGAGCAGATTGAGTCGAACATCACCAATCCATTCGAGCGATTCTTCACACTGGGCAGCGGCATCGACCATATCGAGTCGCGCTCGCTGACCGGCGTCAGCCTCATCCGCATCTACTTTCAACCCGGCACCAATGCCGATGCGGCGGTGACCAGCATCTCGAATCTAGCTATGGCGCAGCTGCGTCGTCTGCCGCCGGGAACGCTGCCGCCAGTGGTGTTGAAGTTCGATGCGTCGAGTCTTCCTGTCTGTCTGATTACGCTAAAGGGCGAGGGACTGTACGAGACGCAGTTGCACGATCTGGCGCAGTTCAATGTGCGCAACCAGATTGCCAGCGTACCGGGCGCATCGGTGCCGCAACCCTTCGGCGGAAAGTATCGCCAGATTCAGATCTACGTCGATCCGATCAAGCTGGAGGCGCATCAACTCAGCGCAATGGACGTAGTACGCTCGGTCAATCAGGCCAATGCGATTCTGCCTGCGGGCGATGTGCGCATCGGACCGCGCGACTTCAATATCTATACCAACTCGCAGATGCCGACAACAGACGAGATCGACCGCCTGCCACTACGCGATGTGGGCAACGGCCAGTTGATGGTCTCCGACATCGGCGTGGCGAAGGATGCCGCCGCCATACAGACCAACATCGTGCGCGTTGATGGCCAGCACTCAGTATATCTACCGATCCTCAAGCAAGGCGGCGGAAGCAACACTATCGCAGTGGTCAACGGAATTCGCGATGCGATTGCGCATCTGGTTGACATTCCCAAGAGCCTCATCACGCGCGTTGTCTTCGATCAGTCGGTCTTCGTCAAAACGGCCATTCGCAACCTCGGCAACGAGGGCGGCATCGGTCTGGTGCTAACGGCTGTAATGATTCTGATCTTTCTCGGCAGTATGCGCGCTACGGTCGCGGTGATGCTGTCGATTCCACTCTCTGCGTTGGCGGCATTTCTTGTGTTGAACCTGATGGGTGCGAGCATCAACTCCATGGTACTAGGTGGCCTCGCACTCGCCTTCTCGCGCCTGATCGACAACTCTGTAGTTGTGCTGGAGAATATATTCCGCCATCTGGAGATGGGCAAGTCGCCCGAAGAAGCAGCGGAGATCGGCGGGCGTGAGGTCGCCCTGCCGGTGCTCGCAGCCACCTTCACTACGGCAATCGTCTTCTTTCCCGTAGTCTTTCTCTACGGAGTCAGCCGCTTTCTCTTTACAGCACTAGCGCTCTCGGTGGTGCTTTCGCTGTTTGCTTCGTATGTGGTTGCGATGACAGTGGTGCCACTCTTTTGCGCGCGCTTTATCCATAATCCGCATCTGAAAGAGCACACCGAAGCTGGCCATCACGATGGCACAAGCGCCTTCCAACGCTTTGTTCGTTGGTTCAATCGCCACTATGATCGCGGGCTGGCGCACTACGACAAGGCTGTGGCAAAGAGTCTTCTTCGTCCGGCAGCGACGGTGCTCGGCGTACTCGGAGTCTTTCTCTTCAGCCTTGCATTATTTCCGTTCCTTGGCCTTTCGTTCTTTCCACGCACTGATCCCGGCCAGTTCGTCATCAATGTCAAGGCTCCGAGTGGTACTCGGCTGGAGCTTACCGACAAGTACATCGCACGCGTGGAAGACGACATTCGCTCCGTCGTTCCTGCGCAAGATCTTGGCATGATCGTCTCCAATATCGGCATTACGCCAGACTTTTCCGCCATCTACACCAGCAACTCCGGCCAGCACACGGCCTTCGTGCAGGTAAGCCTGAAGGAGGGGC
>CAZPZL010000328.1:0-3572 GCA_964590925.1 uncultured Granulicella sp. | reverse complement strand
GATGCGCTATCAAGAGCGGCTGGACCGGATGCGCTTTCAGGCCGCCGCCGTGCATGTGGATCAGGGACGGGTTATGCGCCAGAATGGGGATCTGGCCGGTGCGCTGAACCAGTTCACACGCGCACTGGAGATTGATCCCGGCAATGAGGCGGCGGCTCAGGAGATTCAGATCACCAAGGGTCTGGACCAGCCTGCTGCGGGCGCTGGCGCATACGCCCCGGCCGAGCTAACGAACGCGGGAGACGCCATCAGTCAAGTTGCAGCTATGGGGCCGCCGCTGGAGCTACAGCCGCTCTCTAACGATCCCATCACGCTTCACATGGTCGAGGACGCCAAGGTCATCTATCAGGCCGTCTGCAAGGCCGCTGGACTCAACGTCATCTTCGATCCGGATTTTAATTCCAAGCGGATTCCTGTGGATCTGAATAATGTTAGTCTCGACGACGCGCTGCGCATCGTGGGCATGGTCTCCGGCACGTTCTACAAGCCGGTCACCAAGGACACCATCTTTGTAGCGCAGAACACCCATAGCAAGCATGGCGACCTCGACGATCTATCAGTGCAAACCTTCTATCTGACCAACCCCAGTCAGGCCTCAGACGCCAACGAGATCCACACCGCCATACGCAACATTCTGCCACCCGACGCCAAGACCTATCTCATTGGCAGCCAGAACGCGATCATCGTGCGCGGCACTCCCGATCAGTTGACGTTGGTGCAGAAACTGATCAACGATCTGGACCGCACCAAGGCCGAGGTGGTCGTCGATGTGGCGATTTTGGAGGTCAACCGGGACAAGATTCGCAACCTCGGCATCAGTCTGCCACAATCGTTTGGCATCACACCGCAGTTGAGCAACGCCGAAGCCAGCACAACCTCCGGCACTACCGGTACCAACAACACCTCCAGCAGTGCCATCACGTTGAACACGCTGGCCAATATGAACGCCACCAACTTTGCCGTCACCATCGGCGGAGGCACACTGAGTGCGCTTCTGACCGACTCCGACACCAAGGTTCTTCAGAACCCGAGCATCCGCGCTACAGACGGGCAGGAGGCGGTGATGAAGATCGGCTCCAAGATTCCCATCGCCACCGGCAGTTCCTCCTCAACGCTGACCTCGACCGCGATCTCAACCACACAGTTCACCTACCTTGACGTGGGCGTCAACATCGACATGACGCCAACCATTCATCTGGATCGCGAGGTCTCGCTCAAGCTATCGGTGGAGGTCTCGTCCGAGACCGGCTCAGTCACCATCGACGACGTCACTGAGCCGATCATCGGACAGCGCTCGGACAAGACCACCATCCAGCTCAAGGACGGCGAGCCATGCCTGCTAGCAGGAATCCTGACTAAAGAGGACAACTACAGCAAGAGTGGAACTCCGGGACTCAGCGAGATTCCTATTCTCAAATATCTGTTCGGAAGCAACGACAAGGAGATTCAGGATGACGAGGTCGTCTTTATTCTGATCCCGCACATTGTGCGCGAGTCGGTACTGACGCGGCAGAACATTCGCGCCATCGACACCGGAACCAGCAACACGATCGAGTTGCGACGCGTCGCTCCCGACGCTGCGCTCAGTGACAACGCTCCTCTGTATACCCCGACGCAGAACTCCACACAGAATCCGACCAGCGCAGCCAACGCAGCAGCCGCCATGGTGCCGCAGATGAGGCGGCAGGCAATGCCACCCACTCCGCCCGTCGCCATAGCCACGCGATCCGCGACAACACTCGCTGCAACAACACCCGACGCGGCAAACATAACGCCAGTCATGCTAACCGTGCTTCCGACCAACTCTACGCAGCCGGTTGGCAGCACCTTCCGCACCACCATTCTGCTGGCCAACGCCAAGGACATCTTCTCCGTGCCGATGGACCTACAGTACGATCCCAAGGTTCTACAGCTGGTCAACGTGGATAGTGGCGGGCTGCTGGGCGGCGACGGGCAGGCGGTCTCCCTCGTCCATCGCGACAACGGGGATGGCTTGGTCACAATCTCCGCATCGCGTCCTCCCGGCGTAGGCGGAGTCAACGGAGTCAATGGCCAGGGTGAGGTCTGCATCCTCACCTTCAAAGCCATCGCGACGGGCGACAGCAACCTCAAGTTAACTCGAGTTGCTGCCATGAACAGCTTGAAGGTTAGCCTGCCCGCAGTCGGATCGCAGGCAGTCGTCCATGTGAAGTGAGGTCTCCCATGAACGAAGACAACCATCTTCCAGCTTCAACCAACAGCTCCGTTGAAGCGCACCATATCTCCGCGCCAGGTGTCGTCTCTGACGCTGGACTTACACTGGTCGAGTTGATCGTCTGTGTGGCCATCCTCTCGATTCTGTCCACTGCCGCTCTGCCGATTGCGCGCTTCCAGGTCAAGCGCCAGAAGGAACGCGAGCTACGCCGCGACCTGTGGGAGATGCGCGACGCCATTGACCGCTACAAGGACGCCTCCGACCGCGGAGGGATTCAGATCAAGGCTGACAGTATGGGCTATCCCCCCGACCTGAAGACTCTGGTGGAGGGCGTCGAGGTCAAGGAAAAAAAGGTTCACTTCCTGCGCGCCATTCCCATAGACCCGATGACCAAATCCGCCGAATGGGGGGTACGCTCCAATCAGGACGACCCCGACACCGACTCATCGGGCGACCAGAACGTCTTCGACGTTTACACTAAGAGCGACGATACAGCGCTGGATGGGACAAAGTACAAGACATGGTAAGCACGCAGCCAATCCGTCTCTGTCGCATACGATTGCTGTCTTCCGCGTGGCGGCGTGCGAATCCGGCCACACGGAACATCAATTCTGCGCGGCCCAGCGGTATCTCCGGCTTCACTTTGCTGGAGTTGATTATCGTCATGGCCATTATTGCCATTCTGGCCGCCATTGCGATTCCGGCCTTCAAGACCAACGTCATCGCGGCCAAGGAGGCAGTCCTGCGCGAAGACCTTCAGCTGATGCGTCAAGCCATCGGCTCCTACACGGTGGACAAGGAGAAGGCGCCGCAGTCGCTTGACGATCTGGTCAGCGGAGGCTATCTGAAGGCCGTTCCCAAGGACCCTTTTACGCAACGCACCGACACCTGGATGACCAGTCAGTCCGACTCGCTCAGCACGGTCGACCAGACGGACTCAGGCGGCGTCGATGATGTCCACTCCGGTTCCCAGATGATCGGCCTCGACGGCTCCACTTATAACACATGGTAACCGCGCGTCTTTCACAATCCATTTGAAGGCATCGCGACAGACCCCGTGCCACTCGCTTGAGCAGACAAAATGGCGCATACTAACGTCTAAGAGAGTGTCGCGCAGCATCAGATCGCGAGCAGCGCGGCCCCAGCGGAGAGTCCTCATGCGTACACAAAGCCACCTCGGAATCGCCGTACTGCTTGCCGCTCTGTTTGCCACATCCGGCGGGGCGCAGACGCCCGCAACATCATCGACGACCCAGTCAACGCCTGCGGTACCTGCACCGACGACCACAGCCACGCCTGCCCCCTCCAGCGACGCCAACGCAGACTCTAAGCCTGACGCAGCCGCCAAGATCATACCGATTCCCTCCCCCGGCGAGGC